>CAXTWP010000167.1:3630-6233 GCA_964247945.1 uncultured Acidobacteriaceae bacterium
TTTGCCAGTGGGTTGATAGGCGTATATTGTTTTCATAGAAGGCTGCTTGCCAGCCCCCGCAATGCCGTTCCCGCCGGTCACGTTGGGCCGGGAATACCCGATGCGCGGTCCAGACTTGCATACAGGGTCATCCGGAGGTGGCATTGAATCAGAACGTCAAAAAACTTATCCAGAAATTAGGCGAAGCGATCCACGAATCGGTTGCCGAGTCCGAGCACATTGCCGGGGTAGTAAAGAACATCCGTGAACAGGGCTTCGATGTGCTGCTCATGCTTGAGGCTACGATCGGCCTGAATGAGGTCGATCTCGAATCTGCCGATACTGGTACTTCGGAGGACGAGAGTGTAGCCGGACCGTTCACGTCAAATGACCTTAGTTTTCTCAAGTCTTTGCGTATCGCTCTACCTGAAGCAGAAAACGGTACTTAGGGGGAGCCGATCCTCACAGAAGCCTAAGCAATCATGAATCCATGCCGGTCATCGTGTTTGACTCGCCGTCTCGATATTTAGACCGCCCTTTTTGTGCATCCCATTGAGATAGCTTTAGAGCCGAGGTAACTGGAAGATGAAAGATACGCTAGGCGTTCTGCTCGCTGGTGGTGCCGGTGAGCGACTCTTTCCCCTGACGCGCGACCGCGCCAAGCCGGCAGTTCCGTTTGCTGGCCAGTACCGCATCATCGACATCACGCTTTCGAACTGTATAAACTCAGGCCTGCGCCACGTTTATATCCTCACTCAGTACAAAGCGCTCTCGTTAAACCGTCATATTCGCGAGGGCTGGGGTCCGGTAGTGGCGAATGAGCTTGGGGAGTTCATCGAGATTTTGCCGCCGATGCAGCGGGTGAGTAAAAATTGGTACAGCGGCACGGCGGACGCCGTTTACCAGAACATCTACTCGATCGGAGCGGAAGAACCGAAGTACGTTCTGATCCTTTCGGGTGATCACATCTACAAAATGAATTATGCGCTGATGATTCATCAGCATTGTGAAACCGGTGCGGACGTTACACTTGCAACGCTGCCGATCCGACCCGACGAGGTGTCGTCGTTTGGCGTCGTGGAGGTTGCGCGGAACGGCGAGGTGATCGGCTTCGAGGAAAAACCTAAGCAGACCGATAAGCGTTCACCCTTCATGCCGGAGATGGTCGATGCGTCGATGGGCATCTATATCTTCAACACCGACGTGCTGCTGCCGGAGTTGATGAAGGATGCCGAGGACACCTCTTCCAAGCATGATTTTGGCCATAACATTCTGCCCAACCTGCTGGGCCGCTTTAAGATGATGGCCTACAACTTCGTCGATGAGAACAAGCAAAAGGCACTTTACTGGCGCGATGTAGGTACGCTTGAAGCCTACTACGAAGCCAATATGGATGTAGCCTCCATCACTCCTACCTTTAACCTTTACGATAAGTCCTGGCCGATGCGGACGCGCGCCTACCAGTACCCTCCCGCGAAGTTTGTCTTTGGCGAGCCGGGGCGCACGGGCATGGCAATCAACTCGATCCTAGCGTCGGGGTCGATCGTGTCGGGCGCGGTCGTGCGAAACTCCGTTCTCTCGCAGGATGTGCGCGTCAATTCGTATGCCGATGTCGATTCGAGCATCATCTTTTCGCATGTCAACGTTGGTCGTCATTGCCGTATTCGGCACGCGATTATCGACCGTGACGTACATATTCCTGATGGGACGGTGATCGGTTATGACCCGCAGGAGGACAAAAAAAACTACTTTGTTTCCCCAACCGGTTTAACCGTGGTGACGCGCGATTACTCGGTCTATGAGAACCCCGTGTCGCCGGAGTTTATGCAGCAGAACTTCTGAGTAGGACTCGTCTACTTTTGGGGGCTAGGCGATCTGCGCCGTCACCGTCTCTTGGATGCGCAACAGCCATTGCCAAGACAGGAGCAAAGCGATGGTTCACGGATATCTCGAAACTTGTCATGGGCGCATCCGGAAACTTGAGCTGCGGAACTACAAGGTGCTGGATCACTGACAAATATCTTCAACAACGCCCATCGAGGCTCCTAGCTACACCATCGGCTCTCTCCGCGCCGTCCGCAAGCTTATCGCCTGCCAAACCGATAGATGATGCCTCCTGAGATAGCGAAGAATTCGCGCGTCTCCGTTCCGAAGTGCTCCAGGATGAGGTCCGGCGAGAGACGCACGGCGATTCTTTTCGAGCGGTTGAAGTCGATGCTGCCGCCGACTGCGCCGATGGGCTTGGTTCGGTCGGTGTAGAGGCCGATCAGATTGTACGATCCCGGCGGTACATGCGCTGTGCTGTAGGTAAACACCCCGTCCGACGCGCCGAAGTAGGCGTGGTAGTCGACGGCGGCGTAATGGTTCTTCGGTCCGCGGTACTGCGCGCCGGCCATGAGCATGTTCATGTAGACGAGCGGCCGGTTGTTGACGTAGGGATTGGGCAGCACGGGTGTGGTCCCCGCCTCGCCACGGTAGTCGAGGGCCAGGCCCAGCTTGCCTGTGAGCCAGTAGGTGCCTAAAAGCTCGCCCCCGGCGAAGTTCATCCGCTTGGGGAGGGTCTGGCCGGCCTGGAAGTTCATGAAGTTGATGCCGCCGTATATCTCATAGCGGTTGTCGTAGGT
>CAXTWP010000168.1:0-1016 GCA_964247945.1 uncultured Acidobacteriaceae bacterium
GCGAGTGGTCGATGAGGGAGGAGGCGAGGTGGGCCTGGTGGGTGGTGAGGAGGATGGTAGGCGAGCCCCCACCTGCTACGGGCCAGGTGCGGAAGTCGGCGAGGAGGTCAACCATCTGAGCGGCGGAGCCGGCGTCAAGGTTGGAGAAAGGCTCGTCGAGGAGGAGGAGTTCGGGGTCGCTTTGGAGGACGCGAGCGAGCGAGGTGCGTTGGCGCATGCCTTGGGAGTACTGGCCGACGGGGCGGGTGAGGTGTGGGTCGAGGCCGACGGCGCGCAGGGCCATCTCGGGACTGGCAACACAGTCGCAATCGGAGCCGTCGCGGTTGAGCGTGGCGAAGTAGGTGAGGTTCTCAATAGCGGAGTGCTCGTCGTAGAGCATGGGGGCATGGGACATATAGGCGATGCGGCGGCGGTGGTTCTGGGGTGCGCCGCCGAAGGTGCGGACGGTGCCGCGGGTTGGGGTGAGCAGGCCGGCGATGAGGCGGAGCAGGGTGGATTTGCCCGCGCCGTTCTCGCCCAGGATGACGGTGCAGGGGCCGGGGGCAAAGCCGGCGGTGACCTGGCGGAGGGCGGCGAAGGGGCCGTAGAGCTTGGAGGCGGCCTTCAACTCGACCACAAGTGAGGTCGTAGGCGCGGCTTCGTGGGGTTTGCCGCGATGGCAGACTGCAGGTTCCATGCTGACTGTGAGTATAGAGCGTGTGCTCTTTACAGCGGGAACTTGCGGGCGTAGCGGTTGCGGACGTGTTGGTTGATGTAGGTGGTGAGGCCCTTGCCCTCGGCGGCGAGGCGCTTCATCGCGGCGACGTGCTCGGGGCCAGGCGCGGCGGCGTTGTAGACGTAGCGGAACTTGCGGTCGGGGAACTCGAGGATAAGGGCGTCGCCGAGGATCTCGTAGGTGACGACGCCCGCGTTCGGGTTGCGGCTCTTGTACGGGAGCTTCATGCCGCGAGGCGCTAGCTGCTGGCGAGCGAGGCGGTTGTGCTGTTCCAGTCGGTCATGCTGACAACAGTGCCTTC
>CAXTWP010000168.1:1026-4586 GCA_964247945.1 uncultured Acidobacteriaceae bacterium
GGCGCGGAAGACGGTGGACTCGGGGGTGTGTTCGAAGCCGAGGAGGTTGGGCACCAGCGGCGAGAGGCTGGCGAAGGCCGCGTCCATCTTGCCGTGCTCCTCGAAGGAGATGACGGGCTTCCAGCCGAGCGGGTAGTCGGTGAGCAGGGACTGGACCAGGACGAATGCGCCGGTGCCGAGCGCGGCAGTCGCTGCGGCGGGGTTCTTGCGGCGCCAGAGCAGGGCGAGGGTGAGGAAGAGTCCGGCGTGCGCGTAGTCGATGTAGCCGTGGGTGCGGGCGTCGATGACCTTGGGCAGCATCTTGCGCACCTTGTCGACTCCGCTGTCTAGAATGTCCATTCGCTCCTCCAAGTCGTGCTGCTACTTGCTCGGGCGGTGTGATGCGGGTGGCGGCGAAAAGGTTATTGAGCAGAGGCTCGACTCCATAGAGGAGTTGGATCATGCCGGGCCTGGCATTGTGCTGCACTGGGCTCATTTGCCGACAGCCGCCACACCTTCAAGAAAGCATGCTCTCACGATTGCAGTGTCGAGTGTGGCTATGGGTAAGCCAAGGCGTCTTGCGAGTTCGACGTAAGTTCCGTCGTAGAATGTCGGGCTGTTTTGCACACAGAGCGTATAGACCGCCGTAGCTTGAGTGAACGTGAGGGGCGGCTCGACGGCAATTGGAAGCAAGGCAAGCTCATCGAGGAACATCAAAGCTGTGCCCTCGGGGATGCGCTTGCGGCGGCTTGCCATAAGCAGGCCATTCGAGACTTCAATCGGCCAGTGAGCGGGAACGACGATCTGGTCTCCCGAAGTGAGACGCCGCAGCAAGTCAACGGTCCAAGCGGTCTCTTCGTCTTTCAAGCACCACGGCAGCGTAGCCGAGGCGTCGATGACGAACCTTGCCATCAATATTTACGGCCTTCGTTGATGAGGTCTCTGATCTTGAGACCGTCAAGGTTTGTCTCTTCGCGAAGGCGCAGGATACGGTCGACTGCCTTGGCTATAGTCTGGCTTTTGGCTCGTTCCTTGAGTTCGGTTCCGAACTGGGCTTGTGACATCTCTTCGATGAGGCGTTCGAGAGCGATGCCGCGGGCCTGGGCCTCGGCGGCGAGCTGGGCTTCGAGTTCGGGTTGGAGATCGAGGTGGATCATATTGAGGAGAGGATAGCATTTGGGGTGTCCTAGGGAGGGTTGTGGCGCGTCGGAGACCCACCTTAGGCGCAAGAGCGCGCCGAAGGTGGGGACCCGGCACCCGGCTGGCTTACAGAAGCTCTCCCGGTGCAAACCGTGCTCTGGCACCGTGGCGTATGTGAAGGACGATAACACGCCGTGCTGCCTTGTCTATTTTGTAGATAACTTGGTAGATGTGCGGTTTGTTGCCGTGGAGCAACTGGCGTAGTTTGCGGTCTTCCTCTGTGCGTGTGCCGCGATCAGGAAGATGGTCGAGGCTGAAGATGAGCGCTTCCAGATCGTTGTACCAGGCGAATGCGGCTGGTGAGTCTTGGGCACCGATCTCCCCGTAGATGGTTTCAAGATCAACGATCGCTCGTTCTACCAACTCAATGCGGTATCTGGTATTTCTGACGGAACTCATCGAACACCTCGCGTGCGGGACGGGTTCGCCCCTGGGCGAGGTCGTCCAGGCCTTGGCGTATGCCTTCTTGAGGGTCGGTTAAGGCGGCGAGGTCGAGGATTCGCTGGCGTGCCTCGTCCGTTGAGGAATCAAGAGGGCGCGCAGCGGCTTCGGCGGCGAGCTGGGCTTCGAGTTCGGGTTGGAGATCGAGGTGGATCATATTGAGGAGAGGATAGCATTTGGATTTCGGTGGGGATTCGTGGCTTGTCAAGACCCACCTTAGGCGCAAGGGCGCGCCGAAGGTGGGGCACCCGGCTACTTCTACAACAAAGCGTCTTTAATCCCCAGAACCCAAGCGTTTCTGCTCTCGGCAAGCTCATTCCAGTGCTTTTGCATTCTCGCTGTTGAAGCTATCAATTCCGTATTAGACCAAACCATGCCAAAGAAGCCGAGGGGCAACATAGGCACTGTATCAGCAAAAGATTCACTACAAAGGATAAGATCGAAAACGGCTCTTGTAGTCCGAACCAACGCTTTCTGGACGACTTCGATCTCGTTTAACTTAACATCTCTTAGCGGTTCACCTATAGTAGAAGCCTGTGCGGCATGAGCAAAGTATTTATGGCTTATTGTCACAAATGCATCTGCGTCACTTTCTTTTATCCATTTACGCAATGTTGAGACGACCTCTTGGCTTATTAAGTCTGTCCGGCTTCGTTGGCCATCGCCAATCCTCGCTAGAAGATCGAAGGTTTTGTGGCGTTTTGCTGAATGGAAATATCTTGACAGCGCAGGAGACTCCAGTCCATATATGCGATGCTGAAGAAGAGATTCTTCTGACGCAGGCCATGAATTTGGGTCATAGGGAGTACCGTCATAAGACACGTAATTCTCCCTTGTGATGGTATGTCTACATTGCTCTATCTCATTGATGAGCCGCGTCAGAGAAAGCACGGTCCCGTTTTTATCCATCAGCCTGCGGATGGCCATTATCTGGCTTAGCACATAAGCTTCATTTGCCAGATGCGTAACAAGCGGAATGGCGAAGCCGTTGCCGGTCATTTGCGTTTCGCTTTCTGCGCGGAAAACCCGGTACGACATATCTGTGACGAGCATGGACATTAGCTGACCTTGGATTGTGTTTGGCTCATCCGTATCAGATTCATGCCAGCTAAACCATCTACCACGCTTCTCACGGTACAACTTAAGTAATGACTTGTTCAGAACTTGCTCATTCGCGTCGATAGCGCAGTACCACTTGGACTCGAAAGTGTCGCTACTCATAACTACTCCAATTGAATGCGCCGACTAGGATACTTATCTTCCAAACCTTTGTTTTGCCTGCATCTGGCTCATCATTCTTTGTTGGGCCTTGATGCCGCCGCCCAGGCCGCCGCCCATGGTTTTGAACATCTTGCGCATCTGGGCGTATTGGCGGAGGAGATTGTTGACCTCCTGGACGGAGGTGCCGGAGCCGGCGGCGATGCGTTTGCGGCGGCTGCCGTTGATGATCTCGTGGTCGCGGCGCTCCTTGTTGGTCATGGAGTTGATGATGGACTCGACGCGGGTGAACTGCTTTTCGTCGACGTGCTCGGCGGCCTGGGCCATGCCGGCGAAGGGGCCGACGGAGGGGAGCATCTTGAGGATGGACTGCATGGAGCCGAGTTTCTTGATCTGACGGAGCTGGTCGCGGAAGTCTTCGAGGGAGAAGCCGTCGCCGGAGAGGGCTTTTTTGGCGAACTGCTCGGCCTTGCCGCGGTCGAGTTTTTCCTCGGCGCGTTCGAGCAGGGTGGCGATGTCGCCCATGCCCATGATGCGGGAGACGATGCGGTCGGGGTGGAAGGGCTCGAAGGCGTCGGGCTTTTCGCCGGTGCCGAGGAACTTGATGGGCGCGCCGGTGACGTGGCGGATGGAGAGGGCCGCTCCGCCGCGGGCGTGGGCGGGCCAGAGTGGGGGGGGGGGCGCCGGGGGGGTGCGGGGGGGGGTGGAGGGCGGGGGGGGGG
>CAXTWP010000168.1:4596-6195 GCA_964247945.1 uncultured Acidobacteriaceae bacterium
CATTTTGGTGAGGACGGGGCCGGTGATGGCGAGGCGGTCGTTGAAGGCCTGGGCGGTGTTGACGGCGTCCTGGCCGGTCATGGCGTCGGCGACGAAGAGGATTTCGGAGGGGGAGAGGAGCTTTTTGAGGGCGGCCATCTCATCCATCAGGGCGGCGTCGATCTGGTTGCGCCCAGCGGTGTCGACGATGAGGATGTCGCAGCCGAAGCTGGCGGCTTCGCGGCGGGCTTCGCGGGCGAGGCGCAGGACCTCCTCGGTGCCGGGGTTGGCCTCGGAGAGCTTGCCCTGGTAGATGGTGGAGCCGGTGGCCTTGGCGACGAAGGCGAGCTGCTCGCGGGCGGCGGGGCGGTAGCCGTCGACCGAGACGAGCATGGGCCGGTGGCCGGCTTTTTTGAGCCACTGGGCGAGCTTGCCGGAGGTGGTGGTCTTGCCGGAGCCTTGCAGCCCGGCCATGAGGATGACGGACGGCGGCTGCGAGGATTTCTGGAAGCGCGCGGTGTCCTTGCCGAGGAGGTTGACGAGCTCGTCGTGGACGATCTTGACGATCTGCTCGGACGGGCTGAGAGCCGTGGTGACCTGCGTGCCAAGGGCGCGGGTGCGGATGTGCTCGATGAGGGTGGTGACGACCGTAAGGTTTACGTCGGATTCGAGCAGGGCGAGGCGGATCTCACGGAGGGCGTCGGCGATGTTCTCGTCGGTGATGAAGCCCTGGCCGCGGAGGTTCTTGAAGGAGCGCTGAAGTTTGTCGCTTAGGTTCTCAAACATGGCTGAGGCAAGTTTACCAGTGCGGGCGGTGTGGGTAGGAGCCAGGGAGAGCTTGGAGTGAAGGTAATCGGGCCGTGGTCGAAGAGGTGACGATCGGGTGTTCGGCGGTGTAGGGCGGCGAGGCGTTTTCGAGAGAAAGGGCGCGACACGGATGGAGCGAACCCCTAAAAAGTATGCAGACACCGCAAAAAGTCTGGAAATCTGCACCATTGAACTACAAATAGCCTCTCCAGGAGATTCACCATCATGCGCTTCAACATACGTACGATTCTTGCGCTGCCCGTTATGGCAGCTGTCCTTTCTGCGGGCACGGCCTTCGCGGGCACCATCAGCGGATCGGTGTACGAGAACCAGCCCGCTTACCCGGCGAGCCTGACCACCCCGACGACGTCGGCGAACGCGACGTTTACCGTCACCGGCATGTTCTTCGACGCGGGCCTGAACGGCCATGCCTACACTATCGGCGGCTTCCTGAACTCGTACGGCGACCTGGTCGCGGGTTCGGTGTCGGCGAAGACGCCGGGCTTCAGCCTGTCGGATACGCTGGACAATACGACCTTCGACTTTACGGGAACGAGCTACTTCGTCAACGGCAAGACGTACAGCATCACGCATGACGACGGTGCGATCTTCACCATCGGCGGCGTGAAGTACATCAATTCGCCTTCGCCGACCTCAGCGGAGAGCACTTCGTTCGTATACACGGGCGTCACGGGCAACCAGTCCTTCGACCTGCTTTATGCCGAGGTCAACGGCGCGCCGGCGGTGCTCGAGACTTCGATTGCGTCGACCCCGGAGCCGAGCACGCTGTTGATGCTGGGCACGGGTCTGGCG
>CAXTWP010000169.1:0-4935 GCA_964247945.1 uncultured Acidobacteriaceae bacterium
GTGGTGGTACAGCCCAGGATGGTCGAGTCGGCTGAAGGCAGGCGGCCCTAGCGGGTGGTGCGCGCGATTTTGAGGCATACAATCGGGCTATGGATGGTGATTTTCTCAGGACGCGACACTCCTTCCAGACAGACGATACAGCTCTGCTACCGATTGCGGACAAGGTGCGGGCGGGAGACCGGCTGGGCTTTGAGGATGGGGTGATGCTTTACCGGAGCGGCGATATCCTCGCCATCGGCTGGCTGGCGAACCTGGTGCGCGAACGGATGCATGGGAACGTCGCTTACTTCAACGTCAACAAGCACATCAACCCTACGAATGTATGCGTGGCGTCGTGTCGCCTTTGCGCGTTTGGGCGCAAGAAGGGCGAGGCCGGCACGTACACGATGGCGCTGGAGGAGGCGTGGGAGTCGGCAGCGACGGGCTACACCGAGGCGGTAACGGAGTTCCACATCGTCGGAGGTCTGCATCCCGATCTGCCGTTCGAATACTTCATGGATCTGGTGCGTGGATTGAAGGCGCGCTTTCCGAAGGTGCATGTGAAGGCGTTCACGATGGTCGAGGTTGCGTTTCTCGCCAAGCGCGGCAAGATGACGATCCGAGAGACGCTGGAGCGGATGAAGGCGGCAGGCGTGGACTCGATGCCGGGCGGCGGCGCGGAGATCTTTGCTGACCGGGTGCGGCATATCATCTGCGACCACAAGATTGATGGCGGCGAGTGGCTGGAGACAGCGCGGTTGGCCCACAAAACAGGTCTGCGGTCGAACGCCACGATGCTCTATGGGCATGTGGAGAACGAGGAGGACCGCGTGGATCACCTGCTGCGCCTGCGCGAGGTGCAAGATGAGACGGGCGGGTTCCAAACATTCATTCCACTTGCATTTCATCCGGAAAATACAGCACTTGGCCACATCCCGAAGACGACCGGGATGCTCGACATCAAACAGATTGCCGTGGGACGGCTGATGCTGGACAACTTCCCGCATGTGAAGAGCTATTGGCAGATGGTCTCGCCGAAGATGGCACAGATCGCGCTGCGGTTTGGCGCCGACGACATCGACGGAACGGTCATCGAAGAGAAGATTTACCATGACGCGGGCGCGACGACGCCGCAGGGGATGCGCCGGGCCGACCTGATCCGGCTGATTACGGAGGCCGGGCGGGAGCCGTTTGAGCGGGATACGCTGTACAGAGCGGTGACGCGAAGCGAAGATACGTTTACGGTGGCTGTGTAGGGATGCTATGGACCGGCGGCGTTTTGGGGTGATGATGGCTGCCGCGAGTTTAGCCGGAGCGTCCGCTCTGGGCGAAGGAGCGGAGCCGGAGGCGCTGCTCCTGAGGGCGAACGGCTGGATGCCGAACAACGAAGTGCTGCCGGTGCTGTTGTATCGCAAGGCTTTCCCGGCACACGGCGAGGCTGGCGCGCGGGTGATGGAAGCTGCGTTTGCGCGTAGTGGCTGGCCGCCGCAGTGGCGCAACGGAGTATATGACTTTCACCATTACCACTCGACCGCGCATGAGGTGCTGGGTTTTGCGGCGGGTTCGGCACGGCTGGTGCTCGGCGGCGAGGGCGGCCACGAGGTAACGGTGCGCGCGGGCGATGTCGCTGTGCTGCCGGTGGGCACAGGGCACTGCCGCCTTGATGCCAGCTCGGACTTCCTGGTGATTGGTGCCTATCCGGAGCATCAGACGTGGGACATCCGCCGCAGTGCGCCGGACGCAGGGATGCGCGAGTTGATGAAGAGAGTGCGGTTTCCGGCGTCGGACCCTGTCTCGGGAGCCGGCGGAGCTGCCGCGGCTTTGGCAGACGGTTTAAACCAAGGAACGAAGACCGATTACAAAAGGTTGATCGAGCGGGTCAACGGAATTTGATAGAGTCTAGCTACCATGACCACTCATGCCGAGCAGACGGATGGTATGAAGACTGCCTTGTGCCCAAAGTGCGGGGGAGGGACACTCCAGCGCTCCAAACGCAGGCTGCTGGAGTATCCGCTCAGCCTCTTCCATGTATGGCCGTTCCGGTGCAAGTCCTGCAATGAGCGGCTGCTTAAGCACAGCAAATACTCGTTCAAGTAGTCTGTCTCCGTGAGTGGTCCGGCGGTTGTAAGGTACAGAGGGCTTTGAACTCTGGACCGAACAACTGCGGCACGGAAGAAAAAGGCTGTCGTAATCGATTGCTGCTGCGGGATGCACGATGCTCCGATGAAGAGTTCGTAAGCGCAGGTCGCGGAGAGGCGTAAGACACATGGATTTGCCGGCGGAAGGCTTGAGCAACGATCCTGTGCGTTGGGCGATGCAGGGCCGTCTGCCGAAGTGGCTGTTCGCCTTGGTGTTCGTCTTTCTGATCGGCAGCAGCGTGGCGCAGCGGTACCTTGGGCATGTCATGGCCAGTCCGGATCTGGATTTTTACGATTACTTTTTTGCCGCTCAGATCGTGCATGACCATCCACGCGCGGACATCTATGCCGGGGCCACGGAAGGCAATCCGCAGCTCAAAAGCGCTCCCGAGTCCAGCGAGATCTTTCAGAGAGCACGCGCCGCCGGATTCGCGGATGTGGAGCTTTATCTTTATCCGCCTCTGCTCGCCGATGTGCTGGCTCCGGTCTCACGACTGCCCCCCCACGTTGCGGCCGCTTTGTGGAGGGCATTCAATCTTTGCCTGGTTGCGGCGGCGGCTCTGCTGATTGCAAGAATGCTCCTGCTCCCCGTGCTGTCAGCGCGTTTCGCGGTGCTGCTGGTAAGCGCGTTTTCGTTCTGGCCGGTGAACGAGACGATTGCCCTGGGGCAGATTTCCATCGTTCTGCTTATGTTGTGGGTGATCGGTGTTGTCGCCTATGCGGAGGACCGTCCGGCCCTGTCAGCGTTGTCGCTGGCGCTTGCGACTGCTCTGAAGGTAAGCCCCATCCTCATCGTTGGATTGTTCCTGGTTTGGAACGACCGGCGATGGGTCGCGTGGTACGCCGCGGGATTGGCTTCGTTGATTTTGTTGATGGGACTTGTCAACGGTTGGTCGAATCTCGCTGCGTATCGCGAGGTGATCAGCGTGATGTCGGCCGGTGCCAATGCATTGCAGAACAAGAGCATAGGATCAATGCTGGCCTCGTTCTACTATGGCAGCGTTGGCTCAGTCGGCACTTCGTACCGTCCGGTTCAGGCGGGCAAGGTGTTTCTGACGGTAAGCAAGATCGTGAGTGCCGGCTTTATGGGGGCGATGCTCTGGTTGGCGTGGCTACGCCGCCGCGCTTCTACACTTCATGAGCGGGCCGTCATGCTGGCCGTGTTCTCCTTAGTTTTGGCCGTTGTATCGCCTGTGTCCTGGAGGCACGGATATACCGTCGCTTTGATACCCTTTGCGATCTTATGGGAGCATAGCTTGCGCGTGCGCCCGGCCAGGAGGACTCTGCGGATCGTGCTGTTGACGCTGGCGAGCATCACCGTCGGCACACTCTGTTTCGATCTTGCCGCAAGATTGCCTCTGCCGAAGTTCGTGCTGGCGCTTGCGGGAGGGACATGGGTCGTCTTCTGCATGGCTTTGGCGGCCGAGGTCCTTTGGAACGGCGTATCTTCGACGGCTCTTGCTCAAGAGAGTTAGCCGCTTCGGCGCGCGCGCAGACGCCGTCAGCTCGATTGCCGGTCGAGGATGCGCTGGTAATACTCCTCGTACAGCGGGATGATGCGGGTGGTGCAGAAGCGGTCTTGCGCGGTCTTGCGGGCGGCATCGGCCATCGTAGCGAGACGCGGCTGGTCACGCAGCAGGTGAATGGCGGCTGAGGCCATGGCTTCCACGTCGCCGATGGGGAAGAGCAGGCCGGTGAGCTGGTCGTCGATCAGCTCGGGGACGCCGCCGACGCGGGTGGCGATGGCGGGGACGCCGCAGGCCATGGCCTCGAGCGCGGCCAGGCCGAAGGACTCCATCTCGGAGGGCATCAGCATCAGGTCTGCGAGGGGGAGGAGTTCGTGGACGTTCTCCTGCTTGCCGACGAAGTGGATGCGGTCGTGGACGCCGAGGCGCAGGGCGAGGTACTCGGCGGCGGAGCGGTCCGGGCCGTCGCCGATCATAAGCAGGCGCGCGGGCATGGCGCGGGCGATGCGGGCGAAGACCTCGACGACATCGAGGATGCGTTTGACGGGGCGAAAGTTGGAGAGGTGGGCGAGGAGCTTTTCGTCAGGTGCCGCGTATTGGGGGCGCATGGCGGCGACCTTGGCGGGGTCGCGCTGGTAGACGTCGCAGTTGACGAAGTTGCGGATGACTTCGATCTCGCCGGTGATGCCGAAGGCCTCGCGTGTGCGGTCGCGGAGGTGGCTGGAGATGGCGGTGACGCCGTCGGACTGGGCGATGCCGAACTGGGTAATGGGCAGGTAGGAGCGGTCGAGGCCGACCAGGGTGATGTCGGTGCCGTGGAGCGTGGTGATGAAGGGCAGGGTCTTGCCGCGAGCCGCGAGCATCTGGCGGGCGAGCAGGGCGCAGACGGAGTGAGGGATGGCGTAGTGGACGTGGAGGAGGTCGAGCGCGTAGAGTTCGGCGACCTCAGCCATGCGGGTGGCGAGGGCGAGATCGTAGGGTGGGTGCTCGAAGAGCGGGTAGTTGGAGACGGAGACCTCGTGGAAGTGGATGTTGGCCTCGCGGCCGGAGAGACGAAAGGGGGAGGAGGAGGTGATGAAGTGGATGTCGTGGCCGCGGGCGGCGCGCGGGCTGCCGCGCTCAGTGGCGCCGCCCCCCGCGCGGCCGGTGGGGGGGCCCCGCCGGCCGGGGGGGGGGGGGCCCCGCCCTTCTGCGACCCGCCATCCGCCATCGTCCACCCTCACAGCCCTGCGGGGCGAGTGAGCCGGCACATCGTGGGCGAATTAAGGTTGGGCGAACCAAGGTGTTGGTCGCGAAGGCCCTATCGCCTTCGCGCCAAGCGATCGACGTCAGCGCGCGGCGACGTGCTGCTC
>CAXTWP010000169.1:4945-6179 GCA_964247945.1 uncultured Acidobacteriaceae bacterium
GATGAAGTGGATGTCGGGGCCGCGGGCGGCGAGCTCGATGCCGAGCTCAGTGGCGACGACGCCGGAGCCGCCGTAGGTGGGGTAGCAGGTGATGCCGATCTTCATGAGGCTCTTTTCCTAATACGTCTCGTGGCCAGTGTCGGGATAGAAGAGGCCTATCTCGCGCATCGCGCCAAATGCTCCAAGGTTCCCATAGTGGATGAGTTTCGGTGGTTGCGGGAGCGATAAGATTTTCGGAATTGCGGTGAGGATGGCTTGGCGCTCAACTTCGCGGGTGGCGCGGAGGCGGGTATTGGCGCGATAGAGGTCGACGTCGTGGTACCCAGGATGGCAGCAAAGCTCGAAGAGCGAACCATCCGGGAGGTCGCTGAGCAGGTACTGGATTGTGGAGGCGTCGAGGGTGCCGGTCGCGCCGATGCCGAGGGTGCCGTCGGTGGTGAGCGTGTGGGCGGTGAGGCGGTTGAACTCGGGCTGGAGGCGGTTGAGCAGAGCCATCTGGGCGCGGCGTTTTACGGGAGTACGGGCAAGGGTGCGAGCGAAGGACGGCTCAAAGGGATTGCGGATGCAGGCGATGGAGGTTTTTTCGGCTAGATGGATGAGCGGGAGGGCGACAGCAGGAAAGCAGTGGGTGTGCTTGTGGCTGTCGAGGTGGGTGACGTCGATGCCGGCGCGCTGGAGCTTCTGAACCTGGGCGAGGGCTTCGCGGGCGATGTCGGCTTCGTCGATGCGGCCGAGTAGGAGGTCGCGGACGAAGGTGCCGAGGGTAGGGCGGAAGTGGATGCGGTCCGAGCCGAGGAGTGTGGGGATCTCTGAAGGCGGCGAGACGGGCGTGCCATCGACGAGGACGATGTGGCAACCGACGCCGAGGGTCGGGAGCGCGCGAGCGGTGACGACGGCGTCGTTGAAGGCCGGGCCCGTGGCCATGAGGGTGGCGGAGGTGAGGACACCCGCCTGGTGAAGTTCTGCGATGGCGCGGTTGATGCCGCGTGTGAGGCCGAAGTCGTCCGCGTTGAGGATGAGGCGGGCGGGCATGGAGGTTGATTGTACGCGAAGGGCAAAAACGGAACTGGTGGCTTCGAGATGGTCCTATTTTGCTTGCAACGCCATGGCCATGGTTTTAGGTTGGGGAGACTCACCCGGGAACCAACGAGATGGAAAGCCAGAGGGCCTCCTGTGAAGTATCTGTATCGACCGCTGTTGCTTGCCGCCACGATTCTTCTTGTATGCCTGCCGC
>CAXTWP010000170.1:0-2304 GCA_964247945.1 uncultured Acidobacteriaceae bacterium
GTTTGTACTTCTTGTGCTCAGCCTCACGCGATTGGGCTCCATAGATACGTGGCGCCTCCGCCGCTTGTACCTGGGCGCTGTCGTTGGTAAGGGGGTACTGGCCGTTGATGACCTGGATGCGAATTTGGGTATACAGCTGTTGGAGCCGCATCTGGGACTGGCGGTACTCCATCTGTGAGCGGGCCTGGTCCGCTTGGGCGGTCCTGTTGCGGATCGGAATGGTTATGTTGACACCGAAACCCTTATCCGGCGAGCTTGAGTTGATGAGGTTGTTCAGAACGGATGGATAACCAATCGAAGGAAAGGTATTAGGTGCGTAGGGACCGCCAGTCGTGAAGTTTTCGGCCTGGGGGTTCTGTGCGCCCCCGAGCGCGCTGGCACCGTAGAAGGCATAAGCATCGACGATGGGAAGCAGGCCATTCTTCTCCGCGCGGATGGTAATCTCATTGTTCTTCATATTGAGCACGGCTTGCTCGATCTGCGGATTTTCGGTGAATGCTTGGCGAACCAGATCCTCGACGGCCATGTCCTCCTCGGGCAGGCGGTCGAGCGAGACGCGATCGGTCGGGATGACCGGAGCCGCGGTGAGTTGCGGGTCGTTGAGGTTGCGCGAGATGGCTTGTTTGATGATGAGTTGCTGGTATTCAAGGTTAGACTTGGAGGCGATCAGCGACTGCTTATCCGTGGCGACGGTGGCGTCGGAGTTGACGACGTCCAGAGGGGCGAGGGTCCCGATCTCGAGCTGTTTGCGGTTGTCCGCCGTGAGCTGGGTGGATTGCGCCAGGGCGCGCTCCTTGGCCTGCTCGTCTTCGTAGGCGCTGACCAGGCCCCAGTAGATATTTTCGATCTGGTTGACCGTGTAAAGCACTTGCTGACGGAAGGCGGAATCGGTAATGCGGCGGTTGTTCTTGGCCTGCAGGATGAAGCGTCCGTTGATGAAGGTGCCGAAGCCCTGCAGCAGGTGCTGGGTGGCGGTAGCGCGAAAGCTGGCGTTGATGTCCGGACTGTAGTTGGAGAACGGGTTATTGGTGGTGACACGGCTGTTGTTGAAGGTGACGTTGAGCATGGTGCCGGTCAGAAAGCCTTGCTGGTAGCCGAAGTTGTAGGTTGCGGTATTGGTGTTCACGTTGCTCAAGCCGCCGCTGAAGAGGGTGTTGACCTGCGGAGCGGCCGCGGCCTCGTACTCGAGAGCGCCGGTGATGAAGGGATCGAGGACCTCCGGCGTGGGGCCGCCGCCGTTGGTGCTGAGCACAAGACCGTTCGCGCCGGTGCCTGCACCACCGGAGGAGGTGCTGGTGCCGCCCGGGCCGCCGCCGCCGGTGACGGTGGTTCCCGAGCCTCCTAGGGTTCCGGAGACGAGGCCGGTCGAGACGCCGCGGAAGGTGGAGCCGGCCTTGGTGCGGAGGATGTCGGTGTCGGCGATGTCGAGGTTGATGCGCGCGATGGCGATATCGTAGTTGTTCTCAAGCGCGAGCGTGATGGCGTCCGAGAGGCTCAGATAGATCTTGCCGTCGCGGAGCAGGCTGTCAAGTCGCGGCGTGTTGGTGAGGCGCGGCAGGTCGAAGTCGTTCGCCTCGTAGCGGAGCAGCGGATTCTTGAAGAAGTTGCCGCGGCCGCGGGTATAGTCCTTTCCGGTGTCGCGGAGGTACATGGGCTCGGTGAGCTTGGGCTGCGGGGCCTGGGGCAAGCCGAGCTGGCCCGTAGTGTCGTTGACAACAGGCGCGGGCGCGGCGGGAGCGGTGGGGTTGACCTGAGTCTGGGTTTGCGGCTGGTTCTGGGATTGCGGCTGAGTCTGGATCGGCGTCTGCGGAGAGGCCGCTTGCAGGGCGATCGCTTGCGGAGTGGTGATGCTGAGGAGTGTCAAGGCGATGGACGCCGTTGCCTGCAAGTCTCGTAATCTCACGGTTTCGTTCTCTCCAACCCTTGTGTTAATTGCGGACGCACGCCGCGTTTTCGGCTGTACTGCGCCAGTCTCTGCCTTGCTGAAGCGTTCTGGTTGCGCCGGCGTGAAGACACATTCTATTCAGCCGTACTCACTAGACGCGGTGGACGGTGGTACGACTCTGAAAATACCTTGATCTCGCCTTGTGAAGGCCTCTTGGACGACACTTGAGGCTGATACGCAGAACCGTCCCACGGTGTTCCCGATGTAGCATCGAAAAATAAGTTTGGTGCTTGCAGGCGAAAGTATACCAACCGAGGGCGTCAGGCGGGCCATGTAAACTCCATGCGAAACTGGAAGATCATCCTCAGCTACGACGGCACCGCTTTTCACGGCTGGCAGGTACAGCCGGGCGTGCCGAC
>CAXTWP010000170.1:2314-2771 GCA_964247945.1 uncultured Acidobacteriaceae bacterium
GCTGCCGCAAGGCTCCGGACGGACGGATACGGGTGTACACGCTCTGGCCCAAGTGGCTCACTTCACCTTGACGTGCGCGATCCCGGCGGCGAACTTGCGGCGAGCGCTCAACCGCAGTTTGCCGCCGAGTATACGGGTGCTCGCCGTAGAGGCGGCGCGTGATGGCTTCCACGCCCGGCATAGCGCGGTGCGCAAAACGTACGAGTATCGCATCTTTCCGGGCCACCATGCTGATGAGGAACCGCCGGTCTGCTCACCGATGCTTGCGCCCTACGTCTGGGACTGTCCCCTGAGGCTTCGTCTCGATCCGATGCAGGCAGCTGCCCGGCGCGTTCTGGGGACACACGACTTTACCTCGTTCGCCGCGACGGAGCCGGACCTGGCTACGCGGTCCGCGGTCGAGACTACGGCGCACGCGAGCAACGTCCGCACGCTGTCGCACTCCTGCTGGCAAGAG
>CAXTWP010000170.1:2781-5729 GCA_964247945.1 uncultured Acidobacteriaceae bacterium
GCTGGTGTATCGCGTGACAGGTTCGGGCTTTCTGCACCACATGGTGCGCAATCTGGTGGGGACCTTTGCCGAGGTGGGCACGGGGCGCCTGGCGGTCGAGTCAATCGACGCCATTCTTGCGGCACGACGGCGAGCGGCGGCGGGACCCACCGCCCCTGCACGAGGATTGTTCCTGGTCGAGGTGGAGTATTGATCGGTGACGCCAATGGGGTGGCGGCGGCGCAGAGCCGGATTGCCCGGCTGGCCACGCAGCTGCCGCTGCATCGCGCCTTCCATTGGCTGCATCTGCACCAGCCGCAGCTACTGCAATGGCAGGTGGAGCTGTCGGCCATTCCCGCCCCCACGTTTGAGGAAGAAGCGCGGGCGGAGTGGTTCCTTGAACGTTTCACAGCGTTGGGGCTGGAGAACGTTCACCGGGACGAGGAAGGCAACGTGTTGGGCGAACTCGGCGGTGAGGATACCTCGGGAAGGTGTGTGCTGGTCTCGGCACACCTCGATACCGTATTTCCCGCGGGTACGGAATGTACACCGGTTCAGCGAGACGCACGGTTGCTGGGGCCCGGAATCTGCGACAACGCGGCGGGGTTGACGGGCCTGCTGGCGATGGCGGCGGCGCTCCGGTTTGCGGGGATAGTGCCGCCCGTCGCGCTGCTCTTTGCGGCGAACGTGGGCGAGGAGGGCGAAGGCGACCTCCGCGGAATGCGGCATCTATTTAATGAAGGCGCGTACCGGGGGCGTATAGCGGGAGCCATCGCGCTCGAGGGCAGCGGGACGTCGACGGTGGTCACGCGAGGGCTGGGCAGCCGGCGCTTCCGCTTGACGGCGGCCGGACGCGGTGGCCACTCCTGGTCCGACGCAGGTGTACCGAACCCCATTGTGATTCTCGCGCGGGCGGTCGCGGCGCTGGGCGCGATGACGCTGCCGGAGACTCCGCGCACCACGTTGAACGTAGGGAGGATCTCGGGTGGGACGAGCATCAACTCCATCCCTGAGTCGGCCTGGGCGCTGCTGGACCTGCGTTCGACTGAGATTGAGGCGCTGGCGGCGACCGAGGGCAGCATACGCGAAGTATGCGCGGGTTTGACGCTTGAAGTGGTCGGGGACCGGCCCGCGGCGGCGCTTTCCGAGAACGCTCCTCTGCTGCAGACGATACGCGCCGTGGACCGGCACCTGGGCCTGCGGACCGAGCAGCGCATCGGCTCGACCGACGCCAACCTGCCGCTCTCGCTGGGTGTACCCGCCGTGGCGATGGGCGCGGGCGGCACCGGCGGCGGCATTCATACCTTTCAGGAGTGGTACGATCCCGCCGGGCGGGAGATCGCTCTGCGGCGAATACTCTTGACGCTGTTGGATACCGCAACGCCGGCTGCGGACGGCGCTTGAAACTCCGCTGCTACACTGCGGAGGTGAAACACCTCGGTATATGGATCGCGGCTGGTTGCTTTCTTTTGGGGATAAGCGCGCGGGCCCAGCCCGACGCTCCCGACACCATCTTCTACGATGGAAGGATTCTGACGGGCGCGCATCTGCGGGCTGACGATCCAAGTACGGTTGCCCGAGTCTCCGCAGTGGCTGTGAAGGCGGGGCAGATCGTCGCTGTCGGCGACGACGAGACGGTCCTTAATCTGAGGGAGCCGGCAACGCAGGTCGTCGACCTTAAGGGCGCGTTTGCGATGCCGGGTTTCAATGACGCGCATACGCACATAGCAGGCGCGGGGCAGCAGCGGCTGGCGGTGGATCTGGTCGGCGCAGGATCGCTGGGGCAGATGCAGCAGCGGATCAAGAATTACGCCGGGACCGCTAAACCGCGAGCATGGCTGCAGGGCGGCGGTTGGGACCACACGCTCTGGGCGTCGAAGACCCTGCCTACGCGGGCCGATCTGGATGCGGTGACCGGCGGCCATCCCGCAGTCTTCTTCCGGGTCGACGGACATATCGTGGTGGCGAACTCGGCGGCATTGGCGGCGGCGGGGATCACGGAGACGACCAGGGACCCGGACGGCGGCAAGATCGACCGCGACGGCGACGGCAAGCCAAACGGCATTTTGCGCGAAACCCCTGCGGTCAACCTGATTGTGAAGAAGATTCCGCCACTGGGCACGGACGAACGGCGAAGAGCGTTGCAGCTCTCCATTGACGACGCGCTGGCGCATGGGGTCACTTCGGTCCAGGACTTCTCCGACTGGGAGGACTGGCTGGTGCTTGAGTCGATGGAGCGCGCGGGCAAACTGAAGCTGCGGATAAGCGAGTGGATGGACTTCAACCTGCCCGTGCCCACGCTGCGGCAGCGGCGCGCAAGCCACGCGGCGGACGATTCGCTGCTGCACCTCGGCTTGTTGAAGGGGTTTATGGATGGTTCGCTCGGCTCGCGTACGGCCGCCTTGGAGGAGCCGTACGCGGATGATCCGACAAACTCCGGCATCCCCCGCTATGACGACGAGGCGCTCAACAAATTGGCGATCGAGCGCGCGGCGGCGGGGTTTCAGTTGGGCTTTCACGCAATCGGCGACCGCGCCAATGAGATCGGCCTGGACGCGCTGGCGGCGGCCGAGCAAACTGCGGTCCCGGCAAGCGATCCCGCGCCGCCGAACCATCCCGACGCAGCCGTGGTCACCTCCTCCGCGAAGCCGTTCGAACCGGCCGATCTCCGATTCCGCATCGAGCACGCACAGGTGGTTCAGAAGGGCGACTTCGACCGTTATGCGAAGCTCGGGGTGATTGCGTCCATGCAGCCGAGTCATCTATTAACAGATATGGCCTGGGCAGAGGCGCGGCTGGGGCCGGAGCGGGCGAAATATAGTTACGCCTGGCGGTCCTTTCTGGACCACGGCGTGACACTGGCCTTCGGGACCGACTACCCGGTCGAGGCGATCGACCCGTTTCGCGGCTTGTACGCTGCCGTGACCAGGGAGAACGAGGCGGGTACGGACAGCTATCAACCGCAGGAG
>CAXTWP010000170.1:5739-6165 GCA_964247945.1 uncultured Acidobacteriaceae bacterium
TGCCGAGTTTGGCGAGAAGCGGCTGGGAAGGCTGGAACGGGGCTACCTGGCCGATATGGTCGTGCTCGACCGGGACCCCACGGCGGTGACTCCGCGGGAGTTGCTCCATACAAACGTTCTGCGGACGGTGGTCGGAGGGGAGACGGTGTACCTCGCACCCGTCTCTCCCCATAAGTAGATGAAGCCGAGTACGCGGGCGCACCTGCTACTGCTTGGTGTGGTGTTTGTCTGGGGAGCGACCTTCGTCCTGGTGAAACACGCGCTCCAGGATGTGACGCCGCTGCTCTTCAACCTGCTGCGCATGACCTTGGCCTTTCTGGCGCTGGGGGCGATCAACTGGCGTGAGCTGCGAGGGATTTCGCGGCAGACGCTCGTCCCCGGGCTGGTCGTCGGAGCGTTTCTGGCGGCGGGTTATCAGTTCCAGAC
>CAXTWP010000171.1:0-1556 GCA_964247945.1 uncultured Acidobacteriaceae bacterium
TTCTCGATGTATTTGTAGCGGCCTTCGATCACGTCGCCCGATTTCAAGGTGGCGATGTCGAGCCGGGCGGACTGCGCTTCGCTTTCCTTGACGACGCGCGACAGGTCCTGGTTGTCGATGAGCAGCGTCTTCTTCTTGTTGACCTGAACGAGATAGCTGGCGAGGTGCACGGCGAGCGTGGTGGTTCCGACGCCGCCCTTCGCGCCGAAGAAGGCGACGATCGCGCCGGAGGCGCTGATCTTCTCGCTGCGCGTGGTGAACTGGTGCTCAAAACGCGTGCAGGCGGCGTCGAACATCTCTTCGTCGAACGGCTTGGTCAGGAACTCGGTGCAACCGGCGCGCATGGCGACCAGCATGAGGTTGGGGTCGCTGCTTTCGGAAAGGGCGACGACGACGATCTTACCGCTGAAGACTTGCTGAAGATAGGCGACCGCTTCCACCGCCTGCTCGGCGTCCTGGTCAAAGTCGACGATAGCCACGCAACCGTCCGTTGTTTTCAGGTATTCCCCGAAGTGGGGGCGGCGTTTGTTTGAGATGTAACCGTCGAACGCGACTTCGGCCACCGCCCAGTTACGGGCCTCGGCGGCGTCAAGAATGCGCCCAATCGTCTCCGCGTCAACGCAGACCGTGAGGACGGTAAGGTTGAGGGATCGTGTACCGTAGGCCGTGGTCATGGATGGAACGTCCTTTTTAGAGCGATGAGACTGATCGGATCAGGGCTTTTTGGCGGAGGCCGGTAGACCTCTGTCGAAGATTTGCGGCTGCATGTAGGGAACGACGGGCTCCGGTTCCGCGAGTGGGGGTTCTCCCGGTCCGGCGGGTTCGCTGAGCGGGTCGACCACCGTGGGGGTGACGATGACGATCAGCTCGGAGGTGGAAAGATTGACGTTTTTAGACTTGAAGAGCTGCCCAAGCACGGGGACGCTGGCGATGCCGGGCGTCTTGCTGAAGATATCCGTGGTGCGGCGATCCAGCAGGCCGGAGATGGCGAAGCTTTGCCCGCTGCGGAGCACGACCTGGGTGTCCGCGCGTTTGGTGGAGAGCGCCGGAATCACGTAGCCGGAGATCGTCACGGCGTTGGTAAAGTCGAGCGCGCTGACCTCGGGCATGATCGTGAGGGTGGCGGTAGCGCGGGCGCTTCCCTGGACGACGTGGAAGGGGAAGTCGCGCCCGGCGAGTAAGCTGGCCTTCTGGCCTCTGACCGTGGTGAGCGTGGGTTCGGCGAGGATCTGAAGGACCTGCTTGTTTTCGAGATCCTTAATGGTGAGCCCTATGTTGTTCTTGAAGCTGTAGAGGAAGAAGTTGAGCGGGTCGGAGATGGCGACGGTGGCCGCGGTGGTGATGGACGTAGTGCCGTTGGCGGCGGTGGTGGTGCCGGGCGGAGTATAGGTGGCGGTGCTGGGAAACTGACCGGTAGTTCCGCTGCCGATGACGCTGTTCCCGCCGGGGCCGAAGATGTTGATGCCGAACTGTTCGAGCTTGGAGCGGTCGACTTCGACGATGCGGACCTTGAGGCGGACCTGCCGGACCTTGGACGAGTTGACGACAAGGGAGCT
>CAXTWP010000171.1:1566-6154 GCA_964247945.1 uncultured Acidobacteriaceae bacterium
CTTGCTGAAGAGTCCGGCGAGCTTGACGGCGGCGTCAGAGGAGGCGTCGGTGCCGACGGTGCCGGAGAGGACGACGCGCGACTCGCGGGCTTCCACCTGGACGCTGTCGTTGGGCATGGCCTGCTTCATGGAGGCGCGCAACTCGTCGACGTTGATGTCGGAGGAGACCATGTAGACCTGTGAGCGATCCGTCTGGTCCCAGACGACGACCGAGCTCAGCCCGGGGGCCTTGGCGGTGATGACAATCTGGTTGGGATTGACGGTGTAGGAGTCCAGCACGGCGGGGTTCGCGATGTAGATGCGGCGTACCCGCTCCTTCGTGTTAAGGAACATCAGGTGGCCGACGGTGAGGTGCAGCGCATGTTCCGCATCCACCGTGCTTTCGAGACTGAACGCGGCGACGGCCGGACTCGCTTCGCCAAGCAAGGCGGGGGCTGCAAGAGGCGGCTTGGAAGCGGAGGCCATGGCCGCGCCTCTCCCTTCTACCGGAGTGATGGTAAGAAGCTCGTGAGCGGAGAGAGCGGATGCCGCGGTGAGCTTTGTGATCGCCTTTGCGACGGAGTTTACAAGAGGCTTCGCCATTGCTTTGGCAGGAGTCTTTGAAACAGGTTTTAAAACGGGCGGCCGTGCAGAACCGGACCCGGCGTGGATGGCGGCCGCGGTAATTGGGTGGGTTGCGGCAGGACGCTTGACGGCGGCGGCGAGCGCGTTGTGCTCAGCCGGCCGGCGCCCCACTGACAGGTTCGCATGGGCGGAGCCGAGGGGCCGTGGCATGGCGACAAGCGCGTGAGGGTGGCTGGAGCTCTTGGAGATGGAGGCGAGCACGCTGGCGGGTCTCGCGGGCATCTTCTTAGGAAAGGCGGCGCGTCCCGTCGCCGACGCGGCGAAGAGAATTGCGGCGGTGCCGATCCTGGCCGAGGTATGCATGGTCAGGGCTGGGGTAGTGGTCATCGCGCCTTCCCTTCAAATGACTCTTCCGTCATCTTGCTGCCCGCGATCGTCTGGACGGTGTAGCGTACCGGAGGTGGTGCGATGGGCTGGTGTGGTTTGGCCGCCGGCCGGGGAGCTTGGGCTTCGTGCGGAGGCGCGCCGCCTGGAAGAGACATCTGCGGCGTCAGGTCGGCTACTTCCTTGCGGTCGCCGGTGTTGCGGAGAACGAAGAGGATCTTGCCGAGGGAACTGGCGAGCGTCAATTTCTCCGCGTCTTGCGGAGAGACCAGAAGCGTGACCACGCTGGCTGCGTTGGCCTTGCCGTCGGGGTCGGCTTCCATCTTCTGTCCAGCCGCGAGCACGCGGGCGTTCTGGAGAACGGTAGCGGTGATCGGGTCCGGTTCGTTGCCGCGATGGTAGGTGACGAGGACGTCGACGAAGGTGCCGGGAAGCAGGAAGCCGGCCACGCCCGCAACTTCATCGGAGCGCAAGGCGATGGCACGCATTCCTTCCGGGATACGGGCGCTTAGACCGTTGCCGGTGCCGGGCACCGCGAGACTATGGTCGAGGATGACATCACCCGCGGCGATCGGGTAGAGCACGATGCGCCCGGCGAGTTCCTCGGGCTTGGCGAAGGCACCTTTCAAGGGGTGGGCGGCCGGCCAATCGGTCATTTGCAGCATGTTCAGTTGCAGCGGCTCGCCGGCCTGCAGGTTGCGAGCAGCGGCGACGAAGCGAACCGTAGATACCGGAGCGGCGGCGACCGGTTTAGAAAAGCGCTTGCTTAGCCAAAGCGTAAACAGCCCGGAGACCACCAGGGCGAAGAGCATGACGGGAACGATGCGGCGGGCCATTATGGGTAGACCTGCGAGGCTTCGAGCGAAAGCGTAAGGATGCATCCGGCCGCGATGGCCAGCGCGTAGGGTAGGCGGAGCGTCTGGGCGTTGAGCACGTTGAGTTCCGGATGCGGATTAAGTCCTTGCCGGCTGTGGTGCGCGGCGAGTGCGGCTACGTTGCCGCAGACCTGCTGGAGCCGGCCGTGCTTGCCTGCATACATCACGGCAAGCACGCCTCCCGCAATGGCGGTTAAGACGAGCAGAGAAGCGGCATTGCCCAGGCCGAGGATGCAGCCTTCGGCGGCAATCAGCTTTACGTCGCCCGCTCCCATGCCGCCCGCGAGATAGAAGACGAGAAAGACCAGGCCGCAAACCAGCAACGCGCAGAACGATGAGAGCATCTCGCGCCATCCGCCGGAGCCGAGATGCAGGGCAAGTCCCGCGAGCATGGCGGGGACGGTGAGCAGGTTCGGTATCCGCCGGCTTCGAACATCGAATATGGCACCAAGAAGGGCACATATAAGAGCGGAGGCGGGAAGCACGAATTGTGCGAGCAAAGGATGCATCATATGGCCGGGCACAGCATTCTCCGAGTCCAGTAACTGGTTGCGTCTACACTTCGTAAGCATCGGGATTGCGGCTCCCGATGCTTGCTCTATCGGAGGGAAAGTGTCTAAAGATGAGTCACAGATTGATTTACGTGTGAGGAGTGGTGGAGAGTTGAGGAACTCAATCCACCGGCGCTGGGTGACGCGCCGAGATAGCGTTGGCGAGGGAATTGGAGACGGCTGTAAGGGCGTTACCTATGGTCTTCGTGAGGCCCTTCATGGCGGTGACCGCTCCCAGGCCAACAGGGGCGGCCACCAGGGCGCACTCAATGAGGTCTTGACCCAGCTCTTCTTCTATGAAGAGCCGGGGAATGCTCTGCGGTGCCTTCATGGCCCCGTCCTGATGCGTTTGTGGCTGTAGCTGGACGCACCAAGCTGGAAAGGGGCCGGTGCCTTGAAGCGCACCGGCCCGGGTTGCTAGGTGGCGTTAGTCAGCGAGTTGCCGATGGTGTTGAAGGCGTTGGTGATGGTGTTCGAGAGACCCTTCATGGCGGTGACGGCACCTAAGCCGACGAGGGCGGCAACGAGAGCGTACTCGATAAGGTCCTGGCCGGACTCTTCGTGCATGAGGCGGCTAACGGTGTGCTTGAACTTGTTCATGGTTGGTTCTCCTTGGTGAGTGATTCGATTCATCCGGCGAACGGACCAGATGGCACTGCTTTGACGAGGCGACTGCAACGATCGCAATTGCCGGAGGAAACGAGAAGGGCAACTAAAACGGTAGGCGAGAGGGACAGCTGAATCTCTCTGTTCGCCTGCGTACTGTATCGGCGGAGTTGTCTGAAGGAAGAGAGGAAGCGGGCGCAATTGGGTACTTTGGTTTTCGCGATGAGTGCGGGTGAAATGGCATGCCGCGAGCCAGTGAAGGATTGCGCCGCCGGGCCGATAGAGATCTCGAAGGCGCTTCCTGAACCATTGAGCCCGCCCTCATCCCGATCGAAAGGAGGTCACCGCTCATGGATGTAAGCATGATCCGTACCGTCGCCGGCGTTCTGGCAGTCGTCGTTCTGGCTATCATCATCTACCGCAGGAAGGCGAAAGCCACCGCTTAACCGTTGTTGCACTTGTGAAGAGCTATGCGGACATTGACCATCCTGAATCATTCGCTGGGCACGGTGATCGGCGACCATATCGGTTGCGCCGACGGACCATTGACCCGGCTGGTCGGCCTTCTCGGCAGAACTGAACTTGACTCTGGGGGAGGGCTGCTGATCCAGCCCTCCTCGGGTATCCACACAGTCGGCATGAAGTTTACGATCGACGCGGTGGGCTTGGACTCTGAGCTGAGAGTGGTCAAGCTCTGGCCGCGGATGCGACCCAATCGTGTCTCCTCGGTAAGCCTTACCGTGCGCAGCGTGCTCGAACTGGCGGAGGGGGAGATCGAGAAGCAATTGATTGAGATTGGTCATACGGTTGAGATCGTTGCGAACGATAAGCCGGCCCCGCAACGTTCCCGGCCGGCCTTTTCCTTGCCGCTTCCGCTACTTGGGCAGAGACCCGCACTTACGGCCTTCTGATTCTTTGCCCCTTTCAGGCGGATCCCATTCCATTCCTTACGCCTCTTAGGAGGTGTGAATTACTTCCTGATCTGGAAGGCGATGGAACGCGTATGCCGCCAGCACACAGAGAAGCGGATCGAGGATCAATCGATACTTAAACTCCGCATGGGTGGCGTAGTAAGGCAGCGGAAAAATAGCCAACGGGATCGCAAAGAAGATCGCGCACCTCCGAAGGGAAGAGCGCCACAGGCCAATGACTCCTGTCGTAGCCAGCAGTGTTGTTAGAGTCGCGTGCAAAGCGAAGATGCGAGAGCCTTTGCTGTTGCCGGTTCCTGTCCAGTACCGCTTGATCCGGATTGCGGTCAGCTGAAAAAAGCGCGTCGGGTGCGAGCAGATGTAAGCCTCTGCGATCGTTTCCTTGTGCGCGAAGTAAGCAAGTTCGCCTCGTTGCCTGTAGTCCGCCAACTCGGCAGAATTGAAAGTGGGGAAGAGGGACTCATCCAGGAAGCCGGTTGCGCCGGGACGGTTGCCCATCCAGAGCTCGAAGCCCACGGTGGTGCGCGTCAGTACGAGGGCGTGGAAGACGCGCGCGTTGCGGATGGGCCAAGGCGAAAAGACGATAAGGAATGCGGCGAGTGCGCCAGCGGATTTACGCGGCGCGATGCGATCGGCTTTGTAGGCGGCCCAGGCGAAGAGTGCGAGTAACGATGGGAGC
>CAXTWP010000172.1:0-2412 GCA_964247945.1 uncultured Acidobacteriaceae bacterium
GAAGAGGGCCTTGGCCTGCTGCGGGCTGAGATAGATGCCCTGGAAGTTGCGGACCTCTACCTCCTCCTTGACCTGCTGGTGCATGGTGCCGAAGACAAGATGGAAGTCCCAGACGCTCATGCGGACCTGAACGCTGTTGGCGTAACCATCGCGGTAGTTGTCGGCGCTGGAGAGTCGGACGGTGGGGTCGTTCTGGTTGGATACCGCGGATGCCTTAGGGTCGGGCTGGGTGCTCATGCTGATCCTTGTTAAGAGGTGGTGCGAAAGAGGGGACTTGAACCCCTATGGATTGCTCCGCCAGATCCTAAGTCTGGTGCGTCTGCCAATTTCGCCACTTTCGCGTGAATTGATTGTACGGCAGTTGACCTCCTGCGACGGTGCCAAAGCGGACTGACCACGGCAGCTGGGTTGGCTACAAAATGTTTGAAGCCTTTTCAATTTTGTTGTTGCAATTCCACGGGATTGACTATACTTTGACATCATCTTCACACCATATGCTTGATTTGACCTCAAACGATCATTTCGAAGCTGCCGTAGCATCGCAGACGAATAGCTAAGAACAACAATGACGGAGCTAGGTGAGCGCTAGCCGAGCCCCAGCTTCAACCCTTTGGAGGCACAATGCTAAAGCTTGTCCGTAATCTCTCACTCTGGATGCTGACCGTAATGATCCTGTGCCGCGGAGCCGGGTTTGCACAAACTATAACAGGCAACATCATCGGCACTGTGACTGATGCCAGTGGTGCCGTGGTTCCGAACGCGAAGGTGACGGCAACCAATGTTTCGACCAATGTGGCGGTTTCGACGACCACCAACGGTTCGGGCATTTACAGCGTTCGCTTCCTGCAGATCGGCCAGTATCGTGTCGTCACCGAGGCTTCAGGATTCTCGAGTCAGACGTACGGTCCGTTCTCTCTTGAGATCGACCAGACGGCGAAGGTGGACGTGGCGCTGACGGTTGGATCCGGAAGCACAAGCGTGGATGTAAGCGCCGAGATCCAGCCGATCCTGAATACGGAAAACGCGACCCTGGGCGAGACGTTTACGGAGAACACGATCAACAGCATTCCGTTGAACGGCCGTGACTTTTCGCAGCTGACCGTGTTCACTCCGGGCGCGGTGTCGACGAACTACGGGGCGTTCGGCGGGCAGAACTCGACGGAGCGGGACACCAATGGCGGCACGGTGGCGAACGTGAACGGCAACCGCGCGCAGTCGAACAACTACCTGCTCGATGGGCAGGAGATCAACGAGAACATCAACAACACGGTCGGGTACACGCCGAGCCCGGACTCGCTGGACCAGATACGGGTGATTTCATCGAACGCCAACGCGGAGTTCGGCAATGTGAACGGCGGCGATGTGGTGATGGTGACGAAGAGCGGTACGAACCATCTGCACGGCAGCGTCTTCGGCTTTCTGGAGAACTACAACCTCGACGCGAACAGCTGGAGCAACAAACACAGCGCCGTCATTACGCCGATCAACCCGTTTACGCAGACGATCTTCGGCGGCACGCTGGGCGGTCCGATTCTGAAGGATAAGCTGTTCTTTTTCGTCGACTATGAAGGGTTTCGCGAGCACACCGGCGGCCTGGCGACGTTCAGCGTGGCTCCGGCGGCTTTTCGCGGCCAGACCGCGACGGCGAACTGCGCGGCGGGATTCGCGGACTTTTCGGCGCTCAACGCGGGGACCAATCCGATCAAGCTCTACAACACGCAGAATGCCGCGGGTCCGGTGCCTTATGCAAATAACTGCGTACCGATTGCAAACCCGGTGGCGCTCTACCTTTTCTCTCATCCCAATATCTATCCCCTGCCGAACCAGGCCGGGTCCGGCAGCGACCTTAATCTGAATAACTATCAGGGCTCGACATCAGCCTTCCAGCGCAACGATCAGGGCGATGCCAAGATCGATTGGCACTTTCGGCAGAAGGACGTGATCTCCGGGCGGTATTCGCAGGGGTACGCGCAGGACGGGCATCCGACCGAGCCGGTGCCGGTGCAGTTCCCCTCGGCCTCGAACTATCCGGACCACCTTTTTACCGTCAACTGGACGCGTACGATCACGCCGGCGATCGTCAATGAGGCGCGGGCTTCATATGCGCGCATCCGCTTCAACAGTGGCGTGACGACCGATCCGAGCGGTGTGTTCGGGCTAACGGGGAACGCGGTCGTCGGTATTCCCAGCCCGCCGCAGCTCACCGCAGGGTTCAGTTCGCAGCAGTTTTCGAACGGCAACATCAGCACGGTCGGGGCGAACCCCACGCCTGAGGTCTTCATCGACAACGTATTCCAGTATGGCGATAACCTTACCTGGCAGCTCGGCAAGCATCTGCTCAAGTTCGGAGCGGAGCTTACGCGCTATCAGCAGAACAGCTTTTATCCGGGCAACAACGGCGAGCTCGGATAT
>CAXTWP010000172.1:2422-6132 GCA_964247945.1 uncultured Acidobacteriaceae bacterium
CCTCCGCGCCGGGCGCAAGCGCCAACTATGCCTTTGCCGATTTCGTCTCAAACCAAGTGACCGAGGCGGCAGTGGGCGAGGTGGTCGGACGCACCGGCCAGCGGCAGTATCGCAACGCCTACTTTGCGCAGGACGACTGGAAGATCACGCCCACCTTTACGGCGAACATCGGTTTGCGATATGAGCTTGACCAGCCAATCTACGAGGTGAATAACAAGGAAGCCAATCTCGATCTGGCCACCGGGGCCATTTTGCTCGCCGGGCAGAACGGCAACAGCCGCGCGCTCTACGACGCCACCTACACCGACTTTATGCCTCGTGTCGGCTTTGCCTGGTCGTACAAGCCGAAGCTGGTCTTTCGCGGCGGCTACGGCATCACCACCTACCTGGAAGGCACGGGGGCGAACCTCAGGCTTACGCAAAATCCGCCGTTCCATAACGATTTCGATTTAATCGCTTCGCAGCCGACGTATAACAATGGAGTCTACTCCCAGGGGACGCCGCTGAAGGCGAGCAATGGATTTCCAACCACAATCAAGCCGGTCACCACCTTCTACGCATGGCAGAAGAACCTGCAGCCGGCCGTGATCCAGGAGTTCTCGCTTACCAGCGAATATCAGTTGTCGAATACCTCATCGTTCCAGATCGGCTATGTCGGGGAGGTTGGACATCATCTTGTCGACCCGGCTTACGGCAACCAGCTCCGCGCGCCGGGCACCACCGCTCCGTACGCGAATGTAGTGGGGCAGAGCGGCGTGGTGAAGATCACCGCGTCCGATTCGTCGCTCAACTACAACGCCCTGCAGGCCATCTTCCGGCAGCGTTTGAAGGCCGGGCTGGAGTTCACCGCGAACTACACCTACTCAAAAGCGCTGACGGACGACATAGGCTATTATGGCGCTTCCGACATCCAGCAGCACTATTACCAGCAGGACTTCTACAACATCGGCGCGGACTGGGGTCCGGCGGGCGACGACGTTCGGCACTCGTTCAATATGACAGGCACGTACACGCTGCCCTACGGTCATGGCCAGCGTTTCGGGAGCAACTCCAACTTTGTGGTGCAGGAGTTGCTGGGCGGGTGGAGGGTTTCAGGCTCGGGCGTCAAGTACACTGGCTTCCCGGTCACGCTGTCGACGCCGACCGATTACTCCAACAAAGTGTTTGCGTATTCGGGCGGCGCTCGTCCCGACCAGCTTCGGCTGCCGGTGATTAGCAATCGGAATATCGATCACTGGTTCGGCACCGACCCGTCGGTGACGCAGCCTTGCGCTGCGGACACCAACAACGGCGTCTGCGCGTATGCGGCGCAGTCGCTCAACCATTTCGGCACGGCGGCCACGGGGTCGCTGCGGACGCCCGGCTTTATCAACATCGACGCCGCGGTGCAGAAGAGTTTTACCGTCTATCACGAGAACCGGGTGGACTTCCGCGCGGACTTCTTCAACGTAGGCAATATTGCCAGCTACGGCAACCCGGACAGTGGTATTGCAGACAACAACTTTGGTCAGATCACCAGCACTCGATCTACCGAGCGGCGTATTCAGTTTGAGCTGAAGTACGCTTTTTAGCTGATTGCTTCGTTTGCAGGCAAAAGGGAGCGCCGAAGATGTGGGCGCTCCTTTCTTTTGTCTTAGAGGGTGAGGGAGGGTGGGGCTGCGGCTGCGCCGGTGGCGAAGGAGGGATGCGGCGTACCGGCCATGGTGAGCTGGATGCGGCCGCCCCCGGCGATGTCGCTGTGATGGAACCAGGCCCGTTGCTGGGGCTGACCGTTGAGGGTGAAGGCGTGGATGTACTGGTGGCTTGGGTCAGCGCGCTGAACGTCGACGGTGAGGGTCTTGCCGTTGCCCAAGTTGACGGCGGCGTGCTCAAAGAGCGGTGAGCCGAGGATGTAGTTGCCGCTGACGGCGTCGACGGGGTAAAAGCCGAGCGCGGAGAGGACGTACCAGGCAGACATCTGGCCGACGTCTTCGTTGCCCTGCATGCCGTCGGGGTTGGGGGAGTACATGGTTTCGAGCAGGGAGCGGACGCGGGCCTGCGTCTTGGCGGGCGCACCCGCGTAGACGTACAGGTAAGCGATATGGTGCGAGGGTTCGTTGCCGTGGGCGTACTGGCCGACCATGCCGGCGATGTCGGGCGGAGCGTCGGCGGGCAGCGTGGGAGCGGCGGTGAAGAGTTCGTCGAGTTTGGCGAGGAACTTCTCCCGCCCGCCGAAGAGCGCAATGAGCCCGGCGGGATCGTGCTGGACGCCGAAGGTGGTCTGCCAGGCGTTGGACTCGGTGTAGTCGCGCCATTTGGCGCAGTGGCCGAGGTCGATGGGATTGAAGGGCTCGTCGTGCTTGCCGTCGAAGGAGTTGGCCCAGGTGCCGTTCTCGAACCTCGGGCGCATGAATGCGATGGAGGGGTCGAAGTAGTTGCGGTAGTTGAGGGAGCGTTTGGCCAGCATCGCTGCGTCGTCCGGCTTGCCGAGTTTCTTGGCGACGTGGGCAATGGCCCAATCGTTGTAGCAGTACTCGAAGGTTTTAGAGACGGACTCGCCTTCGCGGTCGGCGGGGATGTAGCCCATCTTGCGGTAGTAGGGCAGGCCCTGGAAGTCGTCGACCATGGCGCGCTTCATCATGACCTTGTAGGCTGCATCGGTGTCGATGCCTTTGAAGCCCTTGTTGATGGCTTCGGAGATGACGGAGGCGGAGTGGTAGCCGGTCATGGTGCCGGTCTCGATTCCCTGAAGCGGCCAGACAGGCATGCCGGCAGGGCTTTGCTCGGCCATGCGGATGAGGGTGTTGGCGAAGTCGGGGACGCGGCCGGGCTCGATGAGGGTGTAGGTTGGGTGAGCGGCGCGGTAGGTGTCCCAAAGGGAGAAGGTGGTGTAGTTGCGCTGGCCCGCGGGCAGGGTGTGGATCTGGCCGTCCATGCCGCGATAGCGGCCGTCGACGTCGTCGAAGAGGGTTGGACCGAGCGAGAGGTGATAAAGGGCGGTGTAGAAGACGCGCTTGTGGTCGGCGCTGGCGGTGGTGACGGCGACCTTGCCGATCTGGGCGGCCCATTTGCTGCGGGCCTGCCGCCGGACCTGCTCGAAGTCCCAGGCGGGGATCTCGGTTTTGAGGTTGAGGGCGGCGTTTTCGGGGCTGACGGCGGAGATGCCGGTCTTGACGAGGATCTGCTCGTTGGCGTAGGTGTTGAAGTAGAGGACGGCCTTGAGGTTGGTCCCCGTGACGTGTTCGTCGGGGCAGGGGTCGAGGGCTTCGCCGTCGCTGTAGAGGACGACGGAGGTGGGTGTCTTCGAGACCTGAAGGGTGAAGTAGACTTTGCGTCCTTCGCCCCAGGCGCGGGTGGTGCGGCCCCCGGCTAAGGTGTCGGGCGAGGTCTTGGCGAGTTGGGCGGCCATGACGTCGGGTTTTCCACCGCCCTCGTAGCCGTGCTTGAGGTCAAGGATGAGATAGGCCTGGTCGCTGGCGGGGAAGGTGTAGCGATGAAGGCCGGCGCGTTCGGTCGCGGTCAGCTCGGCTTTGATGCCATAGTCCTTCAGCAGGACGGCGTAGTAGCCGGGAGTGGCGGTCTCGTCGGCGTGGTCGAAGCGGGAGCGGTAGCCCTGCTCGGGGTGCTCGCGGGGTCCGGGAACGAGCTTGGCGGGCCCAGTGCCCGGCATAATGAGAAAGTCGAGGAGGTCGCCGCAGCCGGTGCCGCTGAGGTGGGTGTGGGAGAAGCCC
>CAXTWP010000173.1:0-6122 GCA_964247945.1 uncultured Acidobacteriaceae bacterium
GACTTAGGAGACTGGCTTTCCGGCTAGAAATCGCCCGATCGTCTGATTGAGGAACTTCCTGTCCGCCGGGTTGCTGCCGGCCCCAGCCGTGTGACCCCAAAGGGACGGGATCGGGAGCAGCGTCCCCGTCGACATGAAGCCGGCCTCGTAGCGCGCGTCCTCGAGCGGGAAGTAGAGGTCCGTCGCGGACGGCATATAGAGGAACGGCACCTTGATGGAGCGGAGGGCCTTCTCGATATCGTTATCGAACCCGGGGGTGGCGCCCGCATCGTTTGACTCCCAGGTGCGCATCTGGAGGATGAGGTCGTTAGCGTCTGCGCCGGGGATAAAGTGCTCGTGAAATCGCTTGAGCACCTGCTCAAACGTGGTGCCCGCGGGAGTATTGGTCCGCCACAGTTCCTTGCGCCACCACTCCTGCGAGTAGAGCCAGCCGGCTCAGACCACGCCGAAGGTTTCAAGGCCCTTGCTCGGTGGAGCGGTGTAGTCGCCGTTGTTAAAAGTGCCGTCGGCAGTGATCGCGGTAATCTGACCGTCGAGCCGCACCATACCGTGGCCGTAGGTCTTTGCGGTCCCCGAAGTCGCAACGATGCGGTCCGCGAAATTCGGATAGCTGACCGCCCATTGAAACGCCTGCTGCGCGCCCATCGAAAAGCCGATAATGGCGCGTACATGCGTCAGGTGCAACTCCTCGGTCAAGAGTTGATGAACGGCGTTGACGTTGTCCCGAATCGTCATGAGCGGGAAGCGTGGGCCGTGAAAAGGTTCCGGCGTATTGGAAGGCGATGAGGAGTGGCCGTTGCCGAAGAGTTCAGTCGTCACCAGGAACAGCTGCGTCGTGTCGAGTGCCTGATCCGGGGCCTTCGGGGACTTGATGAGCCACTCATAGCCGTGGAGATCGGCCATGTAGTGTGACGGCAACAGAACGGCGTTGTCGGCGGCGGCGTTCAAGTGACCATAGGTGCCGAAGACGACGTGGGCCTCGGGCAGAACGACGCCATGCTCGGTCTTGAAGTTGTGGATCACGAACTCATGCCGTACCGGGTCTTCCGCCCGCGCATTTATCGCGAGAACGAAGGTACAGCTAAGCTGTATAAGGACGGCCAACAAGCGGCTAACGGTGGTTGCACTCATCAAGACTCCTGACTTGCGAATCAGCTTCATTTCTTCATGCGGGACGCGCCCATGCCTCATGCGGCGGAAGCCTGTTCCTTCGGCTCCATGAAAAGACGTCCCGCCACGATCAGCACCACCAGCATCCCCGAACAGATTGCAAAGACCCCGCGCACGCCCATGGGACGGGCAAGCACCCCGCTAAGGATGAGCCCGGTGATCTGCGCGCCGAAGATGGTCGACATGACGGTGGAGCCGACGCGCCCCATCAACGCGGGCGGCGTCTCCTGCTGGATCATTGTTTGCGCCGGGATGATGATGCCCGCTGTCGCAAAGCCGATGACAAAGTTCGCTGTAACAGTCGTCCAGACAAGCGGGAAGGCCGTGAGCAGGCCCAAGCCAAGCGCGATGCCGCCCAGGCCGGAGTAGACCAGCACCGGATTTTTCGCCTTCTTGGCGACGGTGTTCAGCACGTTTACCCCAGCCATCATGCCCAGACCGATCATCGCGCTCGACACGCCGAAGAAGCGGGTCGAAGCATGGACGCTGTCGCGCACATACACGGCGATCAGCGGGCCGAAGCACCCGATTACGAACATTCCCGATGCCAGCGCCAGGATCACGAACAACAGAGCGGCATGATGCACGATAAAGCTCATGCCCTGCCTCATATCGGCCCAGATGCGCGCCAGTCCCGTCTGCTCCTGAACTTCGATTGCCACGGCCGGAACCTCGGAACGAGACAGCCCAACCGAGGCGATCAGGCAGGCCGAACCGACAAAGCTCATTGCATCGAGCAGATAGCAGCTTACCGGGCCGAACGAAGCCACTAGAAACGCCGCCGTCGCCGGACCGATGATGCGCATCCCGAACATCACCTGCTGCATCAGCGCATTCGCCGAACGCAACCCATGCATCGGTACCGCCGAGCGAATCGCCACGCCCTGCGCCGGACCGAAGAAGCTTGAAACCACGCTGATCGCCGCCAGGATCGCATAGAAGTGCCAGGCTCTGGTAGCGAGCAACAACGCGAGCACCAGCGCCGCGCGAAGGCTGTCGCTGAGCACCATCGTCGGCTTCAGCGGCCAGCGGTCGACGAATACGCCGGCCAGGATACCCAAAATGGCAATCGGCAGCAGATAGGCGATCTGTACGCCGATAATCTGCTGTGGCGTGCCGTGTAACTTAAAGGTGAGAATCCCGATTACGGCAAAGAGCGCCAGAAAGTCACCGAAGACTGAGATGATCTGCGCGTACCACAGTCGTCGCATCACCGGGATGCGCAGCACCGCGCCCATGCCAAGCGGCTCGGAGGGCAGAACGCCGGCGGCAGCTTGGGAGGTTGTGCTCATGGGCGGTGCTCCCATGCTACCGCAGTGAGCATGGACGGCCAACCTTCTGACCCGCTTCTTAGAAGTTTCTAAGAAAGCCCCCGGTGGTTTGGCTCCTTAAATGACTGCTAATCTTCCATCTTTGGAGGCACCATGCACCTCTACGCAAATTCCATGAACATCCTCGGCAAACTCCAGACCCTGCCTACCCTCAACCAGACCGGCGCAAAACGGCCCGCCGGTGTGCCTCGGGCGCTCACCCGGCGCAGCTTCGAATTCCATTTTCTCGGCGGCGATGGATCGATGGCCGGGCAGTGGGACGGCGACGCGCGCCGTCAGCCGGGCGGGCGTAACTTCCATGCCGACGTGCCGGTCCGCGTCGAAGAAGAAGAGGTCGAGGTCGTCGATCCGGCGACCTTCTGGGGCTAGCGACCATCGTCCTCCTGTCAGCCCACCCACTCCTCGGGCGTCACGAACTTCTGGCTTGAAAACTTCGCGCGTTCAAGCAGATAGCGTGTGGCTTCTACGGAGGCTCGGCGGTCGGCAGGGGCGATGCCGCCCCCTCCTCCGTCGCCATCGTGGAGCACCACATTCGAGGCCCGGCCCCGGCGGCGGTTGCGTCCAATCCCGCGCTCCACGCGAACAAGGATGGTAGCGGCGTCACCCGTCTTCCAATCCTGCGCAATGACGTTCCACTGCACGGTGGTCAGGCCCAGCTCCCCGGCCACCCGCAGCACGTACGGCCGGCGAGCGCCGTGCGGTGGCCGAAAGAACCGCACTCGCGCTCCAATCGCGTCCTCAATGGCCCGGGTGCAGTCCGCCAATTCTGCCCTGACCCGCGCCGCGCTCTGCCAGGCCAGCCAGGGATGCGTCATGGTGTGGTTTCCAATCACGTGTCCGGCGGCATGGATCTCACGAGTCAACATCGGGTAACGCCGCACGTGCCGCCCGATCATAAAGAAAGTGGCCCGTACTTGGTGCGCCGCCAGATGTTCCAGAAGCTGCGGCGTCGCGGCGGGATTAGGACCGTCATCGAACGTAAGAGCGATCTCCTCGGGATCACTGCCTGCAACGAGCGTCGGCCCAAACAGTTGCGAACCGGCTGAAAGCGCGGCATAGGTAACGGTCCCTGACACAACGACGAAGGCTGAGGCGGTAGCCGCGAGAGCGGATGCATATTTCGGAGTCATGCCCGCAAACTCCGCGGATTGAGCACCATCACAGCAATTCCTCGAAAGAGCCTCACGCATTTAGCACCGTACTGTGCAGGTTGATAAATCTCGATGTTCCTCGCGCAACCTCTAACCTAAACGTACGCTCGACGGCAAAGGTGAGCAACGCCGAACTCTAGCCGCTAGGCAGCTCGAAAAGCTTCGTGGCCCCTGCGCAGTTTTGCCGTCCACGAAAGAAGCCCGGCGCGGAGCGAGCCGAGACACGCCGCGCACACTGCAAAGGCTCGGCTGGTCTGCGAAGTGCTCCTCACCAGAGATGTCGTTATGATGAGTCTGATGCGCGAAGACACGACATCGCCAGTAGGAGAGATCGGTGCGCGAAGTAGAACCATTTTTGCTGGGCAGTGACCATGGACTCCGTCCGACAACCGCGGCGATCCACAATCCTTACGACGGCTCCATAGTGGCTGAGGTCTGCTACGCTGACGCCGCCGATGCGGAGCGCGCCTGTTTGCTGGTGCAGGAGGCATTCTCCGAGACACGCCTGCTAAGTTCGTGGAAGCGCGCGGCTATCTTGAATACCGTGGCCGACAAGCTGTCTGAGCAGACGGAGCATGTCGCGCGGCTGATCGTGCTCGAGGCCGGCAAGCCCATCACGGACGCACGGAACGAGGTGTCGCGAGCGATCCAGACCTTTCGCGTGGCCGCGGAAGAGGCAAAACGGATTGGCGGCGAGGTCACGCCCGCGGATTGGACCCCCGGCACCGAAGGCCGGGTGGCAATCTCGCGACGGTTTCCGATCGGACCGATTTTGGGGATCACCCCTTTCAACTTCCCCGTCAATCTGGTGGCGCACAAGCTCGCTCCGGCCATCGCTTCAGGCAATCCCATCATCATCAAACCTGCTCCGCAAACCCCTTTGACCTCGCTCTGGCTGGGGCGCGCCGTTCGCGAAGCCGGGTGGCCCGCGGGAGCGATCAGTGTGCTGCCCTGTTCGAATGAGGTCACGGCGCAGCTTGTGGCCGATGCGCGGATCGCCATGCTCAGCTTCACGGGGAGCGCCAATATCGGCTGGATGCTGCGGCGGCAGTCCGCCACGCCCCGCGTCACGCTGGAGCTCGGTGGCAACGCGGCCGTGATCGTCTGCGAGGACGCCGACCTTGCCAAGGCCGTCCCCAAGATTGTGACCGGCGGCTACACTTATGCGGGCCAGAGCTGTATCTCCGTCCAGCGGGTATTTGTCCATGGTTCGCTCAAGTCGCGGCTGATAGACGGCGTTATGGAGGGGCTGCGCAAGCTCACGATGGGCGACCCCGCGGAGGTCTCAACCCGGGTCGGTCCTATGATCAATGAGGCCGCAGCCGCGCGCGCGGAGAGCTGGATTGCGGAGGCGGTCGGCATGGGCGCTACCCTGCACCTCGGCGGTAAGCGCAGCGGCACGATGCTGGAACCCACGCTCCTCAGCGATGTTCCGTCCGGGGCACAGCTAAGCTGCGAAGAGGTCTTCGCACCGGTCGTCATCGTCGAGGCTTACGACAGCTACCCGGAGGTGCTCGCCACGCTCAATCGCTCCAAGTATGGCTTGCAGGCAGCCATCTTCACGGCCGAGTGGAAGAAGATGACGCAAGCTTGGAATGAACTCGAAGTCGGCGCTATCCTCGTGGACGAGTCATCCGCCTGGCGCGCCGACCATCTGCCGTATGGCGGAGTCAAAAACTCCGGAGTAGGCCGGGAAGGAGTACGGTCGGCAGTCTTCGAGATGACGGAGGAGCGTCTCCTGATTCTCCCGACGGAACCCTAGCATCCGGTTCTACAAAGCACTTGGAAGGTCCTGTAAGGCCAAACTTACCGCAGCCCTCGATCAATCCTGGCCGCCGCCCGCTATGGAGGGAATGAGCATGACTTCATCCCCGTCCTGAAAGGCATAGGCTTCGCCGCCAAGAAAGCGAATGTCCTCGTCGTTCACATAGATATTGATGAAGCGGCGGAGCTTGCCGCTCTCATCCTTGATCTGCGTGGAAAGCGCGGGATAGTTCCGGTCGATGTCGGCGATGAGGCCGGGAAGATTCTCGGCGGTCGAGCTGAACTGCTTTTGGCCGTCTGTGTGCCGGGTAAAAGCGGCGGGCAGGACGACGTTGATGTTAGTGGGCATGGAGCGCTCCCGCGGTCACAAGCTGGCCCTGATCTTCAGCCGCTTCTACTTCAATCTGGTTGTCGAGGTTGCGGAGGTGGGCCGCGAAGTCGCTGAGGCGAGGCCTGACGGCCCGCGTCGGTGGGTAGTGATGGCTGACGGCGTCGGCGGTCTTTAGGCCATTTCCGGTGATGCAGACGACGGTCGTCTCGTCCTGCGGGATGCGGCCATGAGCGTACAGCCGAGCGGTGACGGCGGTGGTGACGCCGCCGGCGGTCTCGGTAAAGATGCCCTCCGCCTCGGCGAGCTCCTGCATGCCGGAGACAATCTCGACGTCGGAAACATCTTCCGCCCAGCCGCCGGTGGACCGGATCATCC
>CAXTWP010000174.1:0-3811 GCA_964247945.1 uncultured Acidobacteriaceae bacterium
GCCTCCACCCCTTCGCGGATGACGGTCAGGGTGGTGGTCTTCCCCACCCCGGCCATCCCGTCCAGGCCGACGATCTTCTCTTTGCTCTCGAAGATCTCCCCCGCCGCCCGTTGCTGCGATTGATTGAGCTGCGGGTTGCGGCCGATCGCCTCCGCCCGCGTCCGGTCGTCCACCAAGGCCGGCTGATTCGGTTCGACCCGATTGCCCTCCCGCATCCGCGCGACGGTCTCGCGCTCGATACGGAGCATGGCGGTGGTCGTGTACTGCCGTCCCGCCGATGCGGGCGCGTTCTCGACGGCGCGAAACTCACCCTCGGCCGCGCGGCGGTCGAACTCGGCCCGCACCTGGCCGGCGCTCGCCTGGCCCATGCTTCGGTCCATGGCGGCGGTCACGACGGCCCGTTCGTCCTGGACGGAACGCTTCTCGAAGATGTGATCGCGGGCGTAGGTCAAGGCCTGCTGCGTGACCTTCGGGGCGTCCACTTCCCGCCGCCGATGGTTGGCCAGGGCTCGCGTGACCACCCAATCCGCCTGATGCCCGTGCTCGGCGGCAAGCTCGCGGTGCCGGTGCAACACCTCGGCCGGCGATTGCAGCTCTTTGGAGTCGCGCGTCCGGTGCGCGGCGACCTGCGCCGCGCCCGCACCCTCCCGGCCGATCTCTTGCAAGTGCTTCTCGATCTGCCCGCGCCGGGGACTCGACGCCTCAAGATACTCTGCGGTGTAGCCCTTGATCTCCGGCTGGCCGTGCCTGCCGCGCTCGATCTCATAGCCTAAGTTCTGGAGCCGCGCGGCAAGCTCCGTCCGGTAAACCGTCGTGGCGAACTGCTGCGACTGGAAGAGTCCACGCTCCTGTAAAGCGCGTGTCGTTCCGTCTCCACGCTCGGTGACGTTAAAAATGACGGCGTGAGTGTGGAGCTGGGGCGCGGCATAGCCGTCGACGGGCCGGGCGGTGTCGTGCTCGAAGGCCGCGGCCGCGAACTTGCCCGTTAGCTCCGGGGCCTGGACGTTGCCGATCCGCGCCTGGGTGTACCGCTCCAGTTCATGCAACGCGACGCCGACGCTCTCGCGGTGCGCCTCGCGCACCCGGTCGTCGCCTCCCACCAGGGCGGTCAGCGAGACGGACTTGGGAGCGGAGAACGTGGCGTCCCACCCCGCCCGGTGCTCGACCGAAGTCACTTCCCTGCCGAACTGGTTCTCATACGTCTTCGCGGGCTGGTGCCGAACCAGCTGCGCTTCGGTCGCCGGGTGTTGACCCTCGGTCAGCCGCGCGAAGTGCTCCGCGCCCACCGGCCCCTCCAAGCCCCAGCTCTGGGCGAGCCGGCCGTGCCACTCGCTGTGTCCCTGGAGGTCGCGGCTCCAATAATTCGCCTGCTCGGCTTGGAACTCGCGCTCGTGGTACGTCCGGGCCTGGCCGCCCGAGAGGGCTTTCGAGATCGTCAGCATGGGTCGACAGTGAGGCGCGGGCTTGTGGCACCCTTCCTCATTACCTTAGCTGAAGACACTCCGTCTCGTGACCGCTGTTCAAGATCTCCTGAACTTCCCCGGGCGATGAAGGTCGATGCCGCTCATGAAGCTCTACCCAGGCTTCGAGATCGGCCATGTCGTGCAAAGCTTGGTTCCACGATGCGTACTCCTGAACGTATTTGGCACCGCTCGCTCTTACCGCCAGTTTCGCTCCGCACTTCGTGCGCGAGAGGGTGATCTTCGAAATCATTCGCATCCTTCAGTTCGGGCGTTGACCCGCAAGAGAACGGCCCGGCTCGCGGGGTCCCTGCTCTTGAGGCTAGTGACCATTACGCCTGTAGCCTCGCCGTGGATGGGCCATGAATCTGTCCGCTCCCTTATGGAAAGCCGGTCCATTCCCAAATTGACCCTCCAGGGCCTCGCCTCACCCGCGTCTCGGCGCTCTTTTCACTCAATCCACTGGTTGACGTCCCACTTTTGCTCTTTGTGACCCGTTCCCCGCTTCTTCCCGAACGGCGACTTAGCCCTTTCGGGTTGTAATTCCCGTTTCGGCACGGTTGAGGTGGCCGGGTCTCCAAGCGTGAGTTGCGCCGGTTTGAATGGGAGAGCGGCCGCAAGCGTCGGCTGAGGCGGGGTGGGCGCGGCAAGCTCAGGCACTGGCCTCGGTTCCGGCACGTCGAACTTGCGCTCGATGAACTCCGGCTGCACGCTCCGCCTCTTGGTCAACGCGACCTTCACCGGCACGACCCGGTTCTCCTGCTTGACGTACCCGCGCAACGGCTCAAGGCCGGCGATCTCGGAGGCCATGACGAGCGGCTTGGTGCTGATCTCCATCGAATAGGAGCTTTGCCTCTGCCGCCCGAACAAAAGGCTCCGCCGCTCCCCGACGCTGCGCGACTCCCGGATGCGTTCGACCTCGATCTCGCCCAGCGTTTCCGAGATCCACTTGGCGGCGCGGGGTTCGGAGGTCTTGAAGAAGATTTTGGTCGCGGGCTGCGAGAGCATGGCCTCGGCGTCGCGGCCGTACCGCTTTTCGAGCTGGCTCCGGCCCTGAAAGCCGAGCACGACGGGATTGCCGTACTTCCGGTTTTCGGTCACGGCGGTGTGGAGCTGCGGCAGTTTGTTGAGGCTGGCGAGCTCGTCCAACACGAACCATACCGGCTTCGCGCCGGGATTGACGCACGGCTCCATCATGCGAAGGATGAGCAGGTCCAACCAAACCGAATGGAGCGGCAAGAGCCGCTCCCTGACCGATGGCCGCGAGGTCAGAAACACCCATCGCGTCCGCTCGTAGTTCCACGATTCCGTTCGGAAGAGTTCGCCGCCCACCGGCAAGAGGGCGAGGCTGTCGGCGATCAGGTTGAGGCTTGCGAGGACGCCGCCGCGCTGCGGTCCCGCCTTCCGGTCGATGTAGGCGGCCTCGGGCGTTCCCTCCACCCGCCGCTCGATCTCCTCCGGGTCGGCCATCCATCGCAGCAACTCCGAGACAAGCGGCTTCCTGTGAAGCAATCGGGCGAGCACCCGGCGCGGGGCCTCGGTGAAGAAGTCGTTGCCGTGCTCCTTCTCGGGGAGCATGGCGGCGGCGATGGCGTACTCCATGCCGCGTCCGGTCAGCTCGGCCGCGAGGCTCCACTCCGGGCATCGCCGGTCGAGTGGATTGAGGAGGAAGTCGCCGCGCTCCGGCCGGTAGAACTCCGCCGCGAACTCGCCCGCCGGATCGTAAACCACCGCCGTCTCGCCCCGCGCCTCGACCTGGCGGAGTATCTGCCGGATCGCGTTCGATTTGCCGCTTCCGGTGTCGCCCATGAGCAGGATGTGGCTCGATTCGAGCGCGCGCGGAACGCGCAAGCCCGGCCCCGGCAGACCCCACTTGCCGGCCAGACTGAAGCGGATGCCGTCCGCCTTGCCGGTCAGCTTCCACCGCAACGGAGAGACAAGCTCCGGCCCTTTGGTCCTCCGGCCGTGCCGCTCCTCGTCGCCGGTTTGGAAGCCCAGCTTCGCGCGGCTTCCATAAAGAAGAAGGAACGCGGCCGCTCCGAAGAGCAGCGGACTGAGAAGCCACCGGCCCGCGCTCTTGCCGTCGAAGAACTCCTCCTCAAGGAACGGGCCGTAACGATGGGGAGCGAAGATTTGCTTGCTGAGCGTCAGCCCCGTCCATCCCTCGGCTTGCGCCTCGGGCGAGAGCTTCATGGGCAGCGGCGGACCCCCGGGTTCGGGTGCCGGGGGGGTGGGGGGGGCGGGCTCACCCGGAAGACCCCTACGCGGCGGAGGAGGTGAACATCCCCTTGACGCCGTTGGGGAAGAAGCCGCCGCTGGTGGTGCCGCCGGCGAACACGATGGACAGGACC
>CAXTWP010000174.1:3821-6120 GCA_964247945.1 uncultured Acidobacteriaceae bacterium
TGGGCAGCGGCGGACCACGGGTAACGGTTCCGGTCTGGGTCGCGGAGACGACATCGCCGTCGCGCGCCAGCTCCGGCTTGCGCTTCGGCGCGGTCTTCGACACCGTCCAAACCGGGCCGGCGAGTCCCGCGCCGCCGGGTCCGTCCTGTAGCTGGTTCCACGCGAACGGAACGAGGTAGTGCTTCTGGAGCGGCGTGAGGAAGAAGCTATACCAGGCCGTCAGCGGGAGCGCCATGGCCAGTAAAAAGACCGGAGCCCAGATCATCTCGCGGCCCCGGAACTGGAGCGGGCGCGGCACTACTTGCCCTCCGTCTTCGGCGCGGTCTCGTCCTCCAGCCGCCGCAGAACCTCGTCCGCCTTGCCGCGCTTGATGGAGTCGGCCTGGGCGACGATCCGCTGCACCGTCTCCTTCGGAAGGTCGGCGGCGACGGCGGAGAGGAGATTGACGACGATGCTCCTGAGCCCGAGAACCTCGGCCAGCAGCGTCGGGTCGGGCAAGGATTTCTTCTTCGGGACGGGCCGCTTCAGATGCGCGATCGCCGCCTCGCGCAGCCACTCGGAGCACGTCTTCCCGGCCGCGTTCGCCGCCGCTTCGACCGCCTCCATCTCGGCCTTGGGGAGCCGGGTCGCGATGGTCTTCGCCCGGCTGGATACGGAACTCTCGACGATGGGCGGCTCGGAAAAGAGCGGCGGCGGGATGCGGGAAGCGGTCATCGAAAGGGGCCCGGTGTTGCTCTCTTCCACGCTACGAGGGAGCCGCAAAGTCCGTCAACTTTGCCCGGTTCCGGGCGGAACCATCGCGTTTACAACTGTCTACCGTGGTAAACACGGGTAAACAGAGGCTGGCTAAGTTGCTCGTTCTTCGTGAAACTCGCCGTTCCAACACGTTCACCGTGGTAAACGCATCTGTTTACCCGTGTTTACGTCCGTGTCCGGGCGGGGGCACGCGGAGGGCTAAGTATTTCATTATGCGTGGTTTCCTATAGTAAACCGAAGCGTGTCCAACGGGAACCCTATGGGGATGACGTGTCATGCTTTCTTCCGACGCAAAGCGGCGTTCTCCTGCATTTTTAGTTGCTGCGGGCGTGCTCTGAGTCTATCCACTTTCAGTGCGCGACTACACTAACGGCGAGGGCAATTACCGATGGCAACCATGACCGATCCGGCGCTGATCTGCCCCAAATGCGGCGAGTCCATCGCGCTCACCGAATCGCTTGCCGCGCCTCTTGTGGCCGCCACTCGCGCGCAATACGAGCGGCAACTGGCGGCGCAAGCGAAGGTCTTCGCCGACGAAAAGAAGATAGTCACCGCGCAACACGAAGCGAACGAACGGCGCGCGGCGGAGCTCGCAGACGCCGCAAAGAAGCAAAGGCAAGAGGTCGCTCAAGCTGTCGAGGATCAGGTCGCGGCGAAACTCGTAGCTGAACGGAAGACGATTGCCGAGCAGGAATCTGCCCGCGCTCGCCGTCAGATGGAGGAAGAACTCCAGGCTGGACGGGACGCCGCCGCGCAACAAACCGAACGCATCGTGCTCCTGACGCGCAAGCTCACGCTTGCTCAGGAAGCCGAAGCCGGTCTTCTCAAGAAGCAGCAAGCCCTCGAAGACAAGGAACGGGAGCTGGGTCTTGAACTCCAGAAAGGCATCGCCGCCGGTCTCGCGGAGGTTCGTGCGAAGGCCCTGTCGGATGCGCAGACCGGTCTCGACCTCAAGGTGCAGGACCGCGACAACACCATCACGCAGCTCCGCAATCAGATCACCAGCCTCCAGCGGAAGGCGGAACAAAGCTCGCAACAAGCTCAGGGCGAGTCTCTCGAAGTCGTTCTCGAACATCAACTCCGCGCACAATTCCCCTACGACCTGATCGAACCCGTGGCCAAAGGAGAGTTCGGCGGCGACGTTCTGCATCACGTTCGGGACCACACGGGACAGCTCTGCGGCAAGATCCTCTGGGAGTCGAAGCGCACCAAAGCCTGGTCGGACGGTTGGCTGACCAAGCTCAAGAGCGATCAACGCGCCGCTCACGCCGAACTCGCGGTCATCGTTTCGCAGACCATGCCGAAGGATGTCACGCACTTCGACCAGATGGACGGCATCTGGGTTTCAAGTCTCGGGTGCATCCTTCCCGTCGCTAACGCGCTTAGGGTGAGCCTCATCGAACTCTCGAATGTGCGCCGTTCCAGCGACGGACAGGAGACCAAGGCGCAACAAATCTATGCTTACCTAACAGGTCCGCGCTTCAAGCATCGCGTCGAATGCATCGCCGAACCGCCTCTCGATGTACGCCGGTTCCCCCTGCAG
>CAXTWP010000175.1:0-2709 GCA_964247945.1 uncultured Acidobacteriaceae bacterium
CTCACCGGACTGCAAGGCCGCATGTGGATCGATACCACGACCGGCCACTTATTGCGCATGGAAGGTGAGATCTTTCGTCCCGTCAACTTCGGCTGGGGCATGCTGGCCCATATCTATCCGGGCGGCAAACTACTGCTTGAGCAGACCGACGCCGGAGGGCAGCGATGGATTTATACGCATTTTACCCAGGAAGTAAAAGTGCGCGCGCTCATGGTTAAGACTATGAATGTCCATACGGAAGTAGACGCGTCGCAGTTTCAGGTCTTGTCCGAACCGGTAAGCTATCAGCAGGCCATCCATACTCTGTTGGATACGCCCCTACCCCAGCATTAGCTCCTAAGCCGTCACCATCGCCCGCGCGCGCAATCTTGTCTGCCGCACGGTAAGCGCCTCAACCCGCTCCCGGCGCACAGAATAGCCGTTGCCGATCTCGGTCGGAACCCTAATCTCCCCCATTGCGCTGACCGTCACGGGCGTTTCAACAATATCTTCCGTCCAGTAGCGGCTGGAAGCGGAAACATCCCCTGGCAGCGAGAAGTTCGGCAGCGACGACAACGCTATATTGTGCGCCCGTCCAATGCCCGTCTCCAGCATCCCGCCGCACCACACCGGCGTCCCCCGCTCCATTGCGGTGTTGTGGACGGCGATCGCCTCCGAAAATCCACCCACCCGTCCATTCTTGATGTTGATGATGCGGCACGACGCCATGTCGATCGCCGCGAGCGCGTCGCGCCGATTGCGGATTGATTCATCCAGACAAATCGATGTCTCAATCTGCTTCTGCAGCATGGAGTGAAAGTAAAAGTCGTCGTACCACAGCGGCTGCTCGATCATCAGCAGCTTGAACTCATCCCAGCTCCTAATATGGTCGAAGTCGCGCATCCGGTAGGCGGAGTTGGCGTCGCAGCTGAGTAGAATCTCCGGCCAGCGGTCCCGCGCAGCCTCGAAGATCAGCGTGTCCCAGCCCGGCTTGCACTTCAGCTTGATGCGCTGATATCCGGCTTCCACTGCCTCGGCGATCTTTTCCATCAGTGCTGCGATCGACGGCTGTATGCCGATCGAGACCCCGCACGCGATGGTGTCACGGGATCCTCCCAGCAGGCTCGCCAACGATACGCCCTCCCGCTGCGCCTGGAGGTCCCACACGGCGTTCTCAAGCGCCGCCTTCGCCATCCGGTTGCCGCGCACCTGCTTGAAGATCGCGGGGCAGTTTCCCCCGCCGGTGATGCCCACCGCATCGAGCAGAAGCGGCGCAAGCTCCTGCTCGGTCACAATCCACGCCGTGTCGATCGACTCTTCCGAAAAGAAAGGATGCTCGCCCGCCACGCACTCCCCCCAGGCCGTCAGTCCATCGGATTCAAGCTCGACCAGCAGGATACGGCGCGCGGTCGTCAGGCCGAAGCTGGTCTCAAACGGGTGCGCGAGAGGCATGTTGATCTCGCGGAGGTTGATGGCGTCAATGCCTATCATGTGCGCTGCCTGTCCTGTCTGTTGCCGGTTGGATGCTGATTTCCTGAGGAAGATCGGTCTGAGGCCATCGGCTCAGGAGAAAAGCCCCGTTCCCCTCTCTGTCGCGTTCGTAATCTACAATCGCCAAACCGCGCGCAAAAGCCGCTTCCAGAGCGAAACGATTACGGGCCTGTAGGGTCTCGGCAAGTGTACGCCGCCCCGCATCCTGTTTCCACAGCGCGCTGGCGGCCGGAACCTCCACCCGCCCGGCGACGCTCGGTGCCGGATCGTTCCCCTCAAGGCGGGCAACAACCCGATCAGACCGCAGCCACCACTCGGCGTACAGCCGGTCGGTGGGCAGGCCGCCCTGGAGCGGCGAAGAGGATGGGCCGTAGAAGTTTGCGTGGTAGCGGCGGACGATGGCTCCCAGCTTATGAAGATTCAGATAACTGTTCTTGATCTCCAGCGGATCGAAGGTCCACTCCATCAACGCGAAGCCCCGCGCCAGCGCGTCGTCCCGCTGCGCCAGCTTCAGACGCTGGCCCAAACCTCGATTGCGGTACTCCGGCAACACCGCCAGCATATGCGAGTGGAGATAGGGCCGCCCGTCGCGATACCCGGGCAGCGCCATGGCAAACCCGACAATCGTCCCTTCCTCAAACGCCCCCAGCACCTGACCGCCAATACGCCGCGCAACCAGAAACATGCGCCGGGGGATCACATCGCCGTCAGCGTACCCCCACACGGCAACCTGCAGTTCGACACAACGGTCGAACTGCGCAAGCTGGTCGAGCGCCTCAATGCGGAGTTCTGCACTCATACTGTGGTGGTTTGCCTCTTCGCCTCGCGCCAATGGGCATCCAGCTCGGCGGGGGAGAGCGCTGTCAGTGCCTCCGCGCCGCCTGTGGCCTGCTCCATGGCGGCAAATCGCCTCCGGAACTTAGCATTCGCCCCGCGCAAAGCCGACTCCGGATCAACTCGAAGATGTCGCGCCAGATTGACAGCGGTAAACAGCAGATCGCCCAGCTCCTCTTCAGCCTTGACGTTCGGCGCGACGGTCCCAAGCTCGGCCTTTAGCTCGCCGATCTCTTCATCCAGCTTCGCAAACAGCTGCGACGTATCCGGCCAGTCGAACCCCACCTTTGCCGCCCGCGAACCCAGCTTGCTCGCCTCCAGCATCGCCGGCATCGAGCGCGGCACATCCGCCAGCAGCAAATGCGCCCCGTCCCTGGCGGCGGCCGCCTTCTCCATCTGCTTGAT
>CAXTWP010000175.1:2719-6109 GCA_964247945.1 uncultured Acidobacteriaceae bacterium
GTTCCCAATTCCGCAGCACGGCATCCGCGTCCGTGGCCACAGCATTTCCAAAGATATGCGGATGCCGCCGGATCAGCTTCGCGCACAAGCTCGCGGCCACGTCGTCAATCGTAAAGTGGCCCGCCTCGCTCGCCATCTGCGCATAGAACAGCACCTGGAGCAGCAAATCGCCGAGTTCATCCTTCAACTCCGGCCAGGCGCGCCGCTCGATGGCGTCAAAGACCTCATACGTCTCTTCCAGCGTATGGCGCTTGATCGTGTCGAAGGTCTGCTCCCGATCCCAGGGGCAGCCATCCGGCCCGCGCAGCCGCGCCATAATCGCAACGGCATTCCCGATCGCTCCACCCGCTGGAGACGCAATCCCACCCGAGACATCCTTCTGAGTAATCGCGGACATCCCTCCACTCTACCCGAAAATGCTTTATCCTACCCCCCAGAATGACCAAGGACAACGTGACAGCGCCGCCGCGTAGCAAGCCTCGCTTCAACCGCTGGAAGTTGCTCCTGGCGCTGCCCTACCTCGGCCTCTGCTTGCCGCAGCTATACGCCCGCGCTACGCCAGCCTTGTGGGGCTTTCCGTTCTTTTACTGGTATCAGTTCGCCTGGGTCATCCTCGCCTCCCTGCTAATGGGCGTGGTCTACCGCAAGCTGGAGAAATAAGAGGAAGGAGCGGGCGGGGTCTTGATACATGCTCCCCGCCGCTTGAAGTGAAGGGTGCTACTCGTCTTACTGCATGGTTCGGCGATAGCTTTGAGACGGGAAATGCAACTGCGGATAGTGGAGCGAAGGTCTTTGCCCGAGCTTACTGCTTCACCTAAGGTTGACCCGCAAGTGAAGCCGAAGAGGCGTCGGACGAACTCATGTTAGACAACAGCTTAATCTCCACGCGACGGTTCTTCGCGCGTCCGGCGGCGGTGCGATCGCTGGCTACCTGAACGTCCTTCCCGATCCCTACAAGAAAGAACTTGTGCGGTGGGATATTGTGCTTCCCGGACAGGTAGTTGACGACGGCATCCGCTCGGCGTTGGCTAAGCTGGTAGTTATACTGCGCGTCACCGATGGAATCTGTTCCGCCTGTGACTTCGAGAATATAACCCCTGGCTCCCATGATTGTCGAGACAAAGCTGTCCAATTGCTTCTTGTCGGCCGCCGTTAGTTCCGCCTTGTCGAAACCAAAGGTTACACTCATATCCGATAACGGCTTATAGTTATCCAGATTCGCGACCACCCCGCTCAAGCTATCCACGCGGTTATAGGCCTCCCGCGCGGATCGCCCCGCCGCGTCGGCCGAAGTTCCCGCCGCTCCGGCGTGTTGGTCGGCTGCGTTCGCCGCGTCCATCGCTCCCGAGATGCCCTTCTGTGAACGTTCGTCCGTGTCCTGGATCGCGCGGTGGTCGGCCGCCGTCTTCGCGTCCAGATCGTTCGTCTGCTGGATGATGGGCGTTGTCTGCGAGCGCACATAGTTCTTCGACGAACAACCGAGGTTCATCAGCAACGCAGCCGAACCAAGTGTCAACAACGCGGCAGGACCAAGCGGCAGAGCCTGCATCATCTCACTCGCCCGGCTCACGCCCGCGTTCAACCTGCTCTTAATCATCGACATTTCACATCTCCTGAGAGCGTACAAGACAGCAATGCGCACGGGAGTGCAACCAACCGGCCAAACCTGGTGCCGGCTTCAACCTCATTGCTATGTATGTCTTACATAAAGGATGCCGTACGCGTTCGTTCCCGCCGGAAGGGGGCCATGGAACTTTTGCCTAATTGCAGCGTCAAATCTACCGTGCCGAAACAGTACACGCAACCCCCCGCTGATGGCGAAGTAGATGCGCGTCTACACTGAAAACAGCAGCCCGAAAGCAGCAGCCCGGCCCGATGAACCCGATGGACCTCCTCGCCAAAATCCGCACTCTCCCCACTTCCCCGGGCTGTTACCTCTACAAGAACGCCGAGGGCGAGGTCATCTACGTCGGCAAGGCCAAGAACCTTCGCGCGCGAGTCCGCTCCTACTTCCTCGAAGCCTCGCAGATGAACCAGAAGACCGGCTCCCTCATGCGCGAGGCCGTCGACGTCGAATACATCACCGTCGCCAACGAGCATGAGGCCCTTGCGCTCGAAAACAACCTCATCAAGCAGCGTAAGCCCCGCTTCAACATCCTTCTCCGCGACGACAAGACCTACCCGTACATCAAGCTCACGATGAACGACCGCTTCCCCAAGGTCTTCGTCACCCGCCGCCTCCGCAAAGACGGCGGCTGCTACTTCGGCCCCTACTTCCCCGGCAATCTCGCCCATCGCCTCGTCGACCTCATTCACCGCTCCTTCCTTATCCCCAGCTGCAAGGTCGATCTCTCGCGCTACCATCCCCGTGCCTGTCTCCAGTACTATATCAAGCGCTGCCTCGGCCCTTGCGTCGAAGGCCTCATCACGCTCGACGCCTACAAAGAAACTATCCGTGACGTGCAGCTCTTCCTCGAAGGCAAGCCGCACGAACTCGAACAGAAGCTGACAAAACGCATGGCCGCCGCCGCCGAGAACATGCAGTTAGAGCTAGCCGCACGCCTGCGCGATCAGATAGTCACCGTCCATCAAATGCAGGACAAGCAGCGCATCGCCACCGCCGACAACGAAGATGCCGACGTCTTCGGCTTCCACTACGAGAACGAGATGCTGGCCGTCAACCTCTTCCACATGCGCGGGGGCAAGATCGTCGACCGCCGCGACTTCTTCTGGGAAGAACTCCCCGAGTCCCTGAATGACAATCTCAACGCCAGCCACACCGAACCCCAGGACGACTGGCGTGATGTAACCATGTCGTTCGAATCGAGTGCCCCACCTTCGCCGACAGTCTCACCGTCGGCTAAGGTGGGTTCCTCCGATCTAACAATAGAGCCCGACCCCTGCTGCCCAGCGCCTGAAATCGCCGAACCCGAACCCATCATCCAGCGCACCGGTATTACCGAGCTCGGCGGAGCCTTCTCCCCCGCTATCTTCTTCTCCGCCCTGCTCAAGCAGTTGTACTTAGACCAAAGCTACGTCCCGAAATCGATCTACGTCCCCGTCGACTTCCCCGACCGCGCCATCCTCGCCGACCTCCTCTCGGAGCGCGCCAACCACCGCATCGAACTCGCCGCCCCGCAGCGCGGCGAAAAGCGCTCCCTCGTCGATCTCGTCTGCCAGAACGCCAAGCAGTCCTACGACCAGCGTTTCCGCGTCCTCCAGCCCAGCATCAAAGCCATCCAGCAAACCCTGCAGGACACCCTCACCCTCGAAGAGCTCCCTCGCCGCATCGAGTGCTTTGACATTTCCCACATCCAGGGTGCCGAAACGGTCGCCTCCATGGTTGTCTGGGAGGACGGTGCCATGAAGAAGTCCGACTACCGCAAGTTC
>CAXTWP010000176.1:0-1069 GCA_964247945.1 uncultured Acidobacteriaceae bacterium
GTCGTAGCAGAGCTTGACCGGGTGGCCGGATTTCATGGCCAGCAGCGCCGCGTGGCAGCCGATGACGCTGGGGAAGTCTTCCTTGCCGCCGAAGGCCCCGCCGGTCACGGTCTGGAGGACGCGGCACTTTTCTTCGGGCAGGTTGAAGACGAGGGTAAGGGCGTGGACGAGGTAGTAGGGGCATTGCAGGCAGCCTTGGACCTTGACGCCTTCGTCGCCCAGATACTCGGCGATCATGCCGTTGTTTTCGATGTAGAGCTGCTCCTGCGCGCCGGTGGTATATTCGCCTTCGACGATGTGGTCGGCGGCGGCGAAGATGGCTTCGAGTTCAGCGTCCTTGCCCTTCTGCATGAGGTAGGTCTTGAAGGTGTTGGCGTGTTCTCCTTCGCCCCAGATGATTTCATTCATGTTTTCGGAGTCTTCGATGGTGAAGACGCCGGGAAGTTCCTCGTAGGTGATCCCGATCGCGGCGACAGCCTCGGGGAGACGGGCCCGGTCAAGGTGGGCGAGGAGCAGGATGGGTTCTTCACGGTGGTTGACGAAGGTGGCGGCGAGACAGGGGTGGTCCTTGCCGAGGTGGACGATGGTGTTCTCGCCGGGGATGTCGGCGGCGCTAACGATCGTGAACTCGTGCCAAGGAATGTGGGGGGCAAAGGTAATGCCGGTGATACGACCGCGGGCTATGGAGGAGCGCACGGTGGCCCCGAACCACATGCCGGGTAGGGTGAGGTCGTCGACATACTGGGCGCGGCCAAGGAGTTTGGCGCGGCCTTCCTTGCGCGGTGGGGAGGTGCCTACGATAGACGCTCGAGTGCCGGGGACGTCGGGCATGGTTGGCATTCAGGATAGAACGAAAGCAGGCTGGGGTCAGGAGTTTTTGCGGATGCGGTGGGTGCTTGCACCGATGGGATTCGTGGTGGCGACAGCCGTCCTGCCGGTGACGGCGGCGCATGGGGGTGGGGGTGTACGCGGCGTTCAGCGAGTCGAAGCTGACCGTAGCGCATACGGGCTGGATCAGTGGGGCGGAGTTTGGCGCTTATTACGACGCGGTGCATCTGCCGCTGGTGAA
>CAXTWP010000176.1:1079-4478 GCA_964247945.1 uncultured Acidobacteriaceae bacterium
GTCTTAGTGGGCGCGGGGCAGGTGCAGTTTGGCCAAGGCGTTGCATTCAGCAGCGGCACCCACGCGGCGTATGGCGGCGCGGCGGGATTGGATTTAATCTTCTTCCCGCGGCTGGACTGGCGACTGGTGGACTTTGAGTACACGGCGTTCTCGGGAGCGCATGCGCAGAAGACTCTGAGCGTGGGGCTGGTGTTCCGCCTACCGATCCCGTAGCGTAAACGGTCGCGGCTTGCAGAAAACTCTCGCCGGGAAACGGCATCCTAATACGCAGGCAGCATGTTGCGAGGGCCGGCCGAACGGATGCCGCTCTCGTCCTCAAATCATTCGATAGTTCAAGACAAACACGACTTGCTCCCGCGAGGACGAGGTCGTGCGTGAATCAGGAGACGATTATGAAACTGTTCTCGGCAAATATTGAGGGCTTAACCGATCTTTACATCACAAATCTGAAGAAGGCCTACGACCTGGAGCACAAGATTAGTGTGTCGATGCCGGAGTTGATTGAAGCGTCCACGGACACGGAACTGGCGAACGCGCTGCGTGTGCACCTCGAAGAGTCGAAGGGTCATGTGCGGAAGGTGGAAGCGCTCTTGCAGAAGCACACCGGCGAGGCGTCCGCCGAGACCTGCAAGGTGATGAATGGGTTGGCAACGGAAGCCTCGGACACGATCAAGGACGTAACCGACCCGAACGTGCGGGACATCGCTTTGATCGGAGCGGCGCAGCAGGTGGAGCACCATGAGATTGCCGTTTATGGGACGCTGCGGCAGTGGGCGCAGATCCTGGGTCTGGAGAACGATGCCCAGGTGCTGAAGTCAATCGAGCAGGAGGAAATCAACGCGGATAACCTGCTGACGGAGATCTCGGAGAAGGTAAACCTGCACGCCACGGTGTAACGTCCGAAAGTAAACCGCTGATTGAGAGAAACCGGCTGCCGATTGCGATCGGCGACCGGTTTCCGTGCGTCCAAAGTGACGTTTACTCGTACCCCTTAAAAGCGCCGCAGTTCGCCGGCGATTGTTGCCGCAGCCGCCCGCGCCGCGGCCTCCTGCCCCGGCTTGAAGCTGATAGCCCCCACACGGGCATGACCGCCGCCGCCGTAGCGTTCGCAGATCGTCGCCAGATTCACCAGCTCGGAAGCTGGGAGCGGCGTCCAGGGGTTGGTCCCAACCGAAATCTTCACCCGGTAGCTCGACCGGCTCAACCCCACCACGTACGTTCCTTCCGGATGCAGATAGTACGGGATGAACTTGTTGTAACCCTCCGCGGGCTGGTCTATCAGGTCGAAGGTGATGACCCCCTTTTCAAGAGACGAACGCTGACCGATCAGCTGAACGGCTGCCCTGTGTTGCGCCAGCAGTGGCTCCAGCGCCTCCTGCATAAAGGGTTGGGCGAGCACCGCTCTCAGCGGCATCTCCGTTAATAGCGGAATGATTCGCCCGGTCAGCGCCGGGTCGGGCGAGCTCTCAATGGCCAAGGTCAACTGCATCGCAGGCTCCGCCATCCCCACTGCCGCCTCGGCGGACTCGTACTTGGCCCCGTCCACGATGTTAGCCCAGTGGACCAGCTCCGCGTACGGTTGGGCGTCGAAGCCGAACTTCGCCACCGCCACGTCCGCGATCAGCTTGGTGCAGGAGATATACGACGGATCGAAGAAATAGCGCATTGCGCGGCTGCCGTCGGCCTGACCACGTTCAAACGCGGCATGATCTTCCGGCGTTGCGAACGCGCTCAGGTGGTGATCGAACCACCATGTCAGTTTCGGGGAATCGAGATACTTGAAGTCCACGATCGCGTGTTCGCCCTCGGCAAACGCCGCGTCGTCGAAGAGACCGCCCGCCTTGTGCACCAGCCCGCAGTACGAAAACGTCTCCGCCGTGCCGATGCACGCCTGATGGAACCGGGTGAACAGCGACGCCGAACACGCGCCGTCGAAGCAATGATCGTGATGAAATACCCTGCATTCCAATTGCGGAACCTCGCGCCATACCAGCCTCTAAGGATAGCCTCTTCAACAGGATTACAGCGCCGGCGCAGCAGGTTACCCTTGCTCCAGAGACCCATTTTGACCGATCCCGCACTCCGGCAAGACGCGCCAACCTCCATTCCGCACGAGACCTCCTTCTGCTTCGGTCCCGAAGGACTTCGCCCCGGCTGGGGTCTGCTCCTTTTTACCGCTCTGTTCGCCGCACTGCTCGCCACCGGCGGCGCGCTCGCGCATCACCTGCGTCTGGCCTCGCCCCGGCACACCGTGCCGCGGGAGCAATCCCCCAGCGGCCTCTTTATCGGCGAAGCCATCCTCTTTACTGCCACGACGCTTGCCACCGGGATCATGTCCCGCATGGAGCGCCGTCCCTTTACCGCCTACGGCATAGGAGGCACACGCAAACTCCCGCACTTCCTTGCCGGCCTTGCCTGGGGTGTTGGCTTCCTCTCTCTGCTTGTGTTCACGCTCAGGCTCACAGGGCTGCTCGTCTTCAACGCGCGCCTGCTTAGCGGTGTGGCTATCCTTCGCTTCGGGGCGCTCTGGCTGGCAGGCTTCCTGCTGGTCGCGGGGGTGGAAGAGACCCTCCTGCGCGGCTATCTCCAAGCGACCCTAACCCGCGGATTGACGGGCATCTTCGGGAGCCTCGAAGTAGCGCATGCGAGCGCCTGGGGCTTCTGGACGGCGGCGGTTCTGCTCTCCGTTCTCTTCGGTGCCACTCACCGCTCCAATCCCGGCGAGTCGCCGCTTGGTCTGCTCTCCGCCACCCTCGCCGGTCTGGTTTTCTGCCTTAGTCTCCGGCGCACCGGCTCGCTGTGGTGGGCGATCGGCTTCCACGCGACCTGGGATTGGGGGCAGTCGTTCCTTTACGGCGTTGCCGACAGCGGCGCCATGGTCCAGTTCCACCTCTTCGCCACCCATCCCGCCGGCAAACCCCTCCTCAGCGGAGGAACAACCGGCCCTGAAGGCAGCCTCTTCATTCTTCCTATCCTTGGCTTCGTCGCACTCGTTATCCAGCTCACCCTGGCGCGCCTACCCACCCGTTCCTCCAGCTGATAACCTGTCATACTGAGCGAAGCGAAGCGGACTCGAACGACCTGCGGCACCATTGCATCTCTCGTTTGTCATTCCCCATAGCGCCTAAACCATGTCTCCCTTTGATCCCGAACTCTACGACGCAGGCATGACCGCCGAAGAGCGTCGGCTGCTTGCGGAAGAGGATGCTTGCGGAACCGCCGCCCAGCACCAGAGCGTCCGCCGCATTCCAGGTAAACCTTACGGTTCGAAGCCAAGTCGCAGACGGGGGTATCGTCTGCTTGGCATCGCCGCTGCCAGCCTAGGAACCCTGCTCCTGCTCACCGTTGTGGGAGCGCTCGCCGCCCGGCATTGGCTTCGCGCCGCGGTCTACCCTTCGC
>CAXTWP010000176.1:4488-6105 GCA_964247945.1 uncultured Acidobacteriaceae bacterium
TACCCGGCCTTTCCGCTCCGGTCACCGTCCTGCGCGATAACCGCGGCATTCCGCACATGCGCGCCACCTCGGTCGACGACCTCGTCATCGCGCAGGGCTTCGTCACCGCGCAGGATCGGCTCTGGCAGATGGAGACCCTCCGCCGTCACGCCGCAGGGACCCTCGCCGAGATTCTCGGAGACAAGCTCATCCCTCACGATCGTACCCAGCGCGTCCTCCAGCTCCGCGCCGCCGCCGACCGCGCCATCGCCGTACTGCCGCGCGACCAACTTCACCAGCTCGAACTCTACGCCAAAGGCGTCAACGCTTCCATGGCCATCCAGCAGGCCCACCTGCCGATCGAGTTCCGCGTTCTGCGCTTCAGGCCCGCACCCTGGACACCGCGCGATTCGTTGCTGGTCGGTGTCGCCATGTTCCAAGACCTTACCACGGGTTATCCGACCAAGCTTGCCCGGGAGACCATCGCCGCCAAGCTCCCGCCAGACCTGGTCGCCGATCTCTATCCCGTGGGGTCGTGGCGCGACCACCCGCCCACTCAAGTCCCCGTCGACCTCACCAACCCACCCGGCGACTTCGTCGAGATCCCACTCGACGAGAGTCAAATCGCGCGCTTGAACGCGCCCGAGCGCATCCGGTCGCTGCTTGCCGCCCGCGATGCGCTCGCTCCCTTCACCAGCCGCCCCTGTGATGCCTGCGTTCCCGGCTCCAATAACTGGACTGTTGCCGGCACCCGCACCGCCTCCGGCAAGCCCCTGCTCTCAAACGACATGCATCTGAGCTTCGGCGTCCCGGGCATCTGGTATGAGGCTGATCTAAGAGCGGCCGAGTTTCACGTCGCCGGAGTTACTCTTCCCGGCACTCCTTTCGTCATCGTCGGCCATAACGAACATATCGCCTGGGGCTTTACCAATCTCGGCGGCGACGTGCAGGACCTCACGATTGAACACCTCCGCGGCTCCGGCGAAGGCCAGGATTTTCAGGCCGCCGATGGCACTTGGCAGCATCTCCTCCACGCCAAGGAGGTCATTCACGTCAAAGGCGGCCAGGACCTCACGCTTGATGTTCCCGAGATCCGCCACGGTACACTGACGACCCCCATCCTCTCCAGCCTCTATGCCGGCGAGAACCGCTCCATCTCGCTTCGCTGGACGCTTTACGACCCGGCCAACATCAGCTCACCGTTCTTCGCCATCAACGCCGCGGCCGACTGGACGAGCCTTACTGCCGCTTTCTCCGCGTTTGGCGGTCCAGCGCAGAATATGGTCTACGCCGACGATCAGGGCCATATCGCCTACCACGCCATCGGGCGGATTCCTGTGCGCGGAGATATGGCGCACCCGTCGCCCCTCCAGCCCGTCCCGGCCGAGGCCGGCAACCCCGCCAACGAGTGGGCCGGCTACATTCCCTTCGACCGGATGCCGCAGGCGTTCGATCCGCCCGACGGCGTCCTCGCCACCGCAAACGCTCGCGTCGTTCCTGACGACTACCCGTTCCCCATCACGCTCGACTGGGCCGCGCCCTACCGCAACGAGCGCATCTGGAAGGTGCTGAGCCACAGGACGGGGCTGCAACCGAACGATCTGTTGACGCTCCAGACTGACGTCTACTCCGACCTCG
>CAXTWP010000177.1:0-2375 GCA_964247945.1 uncultured Acidobacteriaceae bacterium
TCACTGGCCCCTAACGCAAGCTGCACACTGCAAGTCGCTTTCACGCCGGCGGCTAGCGGCGCGCGCCCCGGCACTCTAAGCTTGGCCACCTCCGTCTCCAGCTTTCCCCTCACCGTGCCGCTTACCGGCACCGGCGCGCAGTCCTACCTGCACCTCTCCGCCCCGAGCCTCAGCTTCGGCAGCGTCGCCGTCGGCGCATCCGCCAACCTCTCGTTTACGCTTTCGAACGGCGGCGGCGCGGCCATCGGCAATCTTGGCCTCACCGCGACCGGCGACTACGCCATCACATCTCCGTGCGGCGTCACCGCGCTCGCCGGCGGCGCAAGCTGCTCCGTGACGGTCACCTTTACCCCGACCGCGGCCGGCACCCGCACCGGCACGGTCAGCATCACCAGCACCGATCCCGGTTCGCCCGCCACGCTCAACCTGAGCGGGACAGGCACTGCGGCAACCGCCAGTTCCGGTTCCTTTACCCTCACCGTCAACGGCACCACCAGCGCCACGCAAACCGTCGCGCGAAGCAGCCCGGCCACCTACTCCCTGACCGTGACCCCGCAGAACGGGTTTACCGGCACGGTCGTGCTCAACTGCACCTCTATCACCGCTGCGCCCGCGGCCACCTGCTCCATGGTGCCTTCAAGCGTCATGCTGAACGGCGCGGTCCAATATGCGACAGTCACCATTAACACCGTAGCGTCGGCCAGCCTCCGCGGCCCAGCGTCCCACAGCGCGGTCGACCGCATCGCGCTTTGCCTGGTCGGCCCTGCCGGGCTGGTCTTCTGGCATTTCCGCAAGGTGCTGCGCCGGCAGCGTATCTCACTGCTGCTGGCTCTGCTCTGCACCTCCATCATGCTCTTTGTCAGCGGCTGCGGAAGCTCCGGCACGCCTAATCTTTTGATTGCCCCGTCGGGAAGCTACCAGTACTCCGTGACCGCAAGCTCGACCACCGGCAATCCGGTCACCCAGACCGTGATGCTGAACCTGGTCATTCAGTAGCGGTCTAACTGGCGGATCGCATCGCGCCGGACGCTACAGTCACGGCCACCTGCTCGACAATCTCGATGCCAAACCCCTGAAGCGCGGGCACATGCGTCGGCTTATTCGTCAGCAGCCGGATACGATGAATGCCAAGGTCCGACAGGATCTGACCGCCGAGACCGATCTGCCGCAGCGTTCGCTGTGTTCCTTCGTCCCGGCCGCGTGCGTCACGATGGAACACCACGCGCGCCGGGGACACGGTCTGGTCCAGCCCGAATCCCCGCGTCCCATTGTGCAGGTACACCAGCGCGCCGCGTCCCGCCTCCGCGATCATCCGCAGCGAGCCTTCAAACACCGCGCGGCAGTCGCACAGGGTGCTGCCGAAGACATCGCCGGCCAGGCAATGACTGTGGACGCGGACCGGAATAGTGTCTCCTTCTTGCGACACATCGCCATACAGCAGCGCGACGTGCGACTCGCCGCCATCCGCCTCGCTCTCGTACGCGATCATGCGGAACTCCCCGTGTTCAGTCGGCAGCAGCGACTCCGCAACGCGATGGATATAGCGCTCATGCTGCAGTCGGTAGCGGATCAGGTCCGCCACCGTCACCATCAGCAGCTTGTGAGTCGCGCAGAACTGGACCAGATCGGGTACCCGCGCCATGGTGCCATCGTCGTTCATGATCTCGCAGATCACGCCTGCGGAGACCAGTCCGGCCATTCGCGCCAGGTCGACCGAGGCCTCCGTCTGCCCCGCGCGCACCAGCACACCGCCCTTGCGCGCCCGCAGCGGAAACACATGACCCGGCCGGGCAAGGTCGTGCGCCGTCGATGCCGGGTCGATTGCCACTCGAATGGTACGGGCGCGGTCCGCCGCCGAGATGCCGGTCGTCACACCCTCTCGCGCTTCGATGCTCTCGGTAAAGGCTGTACCGAAGCGCGAGGTGTTCTCCCGCGTCATCGGTCCCAGGCGCAGGTAGTCGGCACGCTCCTCCGTCAACGTGAGGCAGATCAGGCCACGGCCGAACCTGGCCATAAAGTTGATGGCCTCGGGCGTCACAAACTCCGCCGCCAGCGTCAGGTCGCCCTCGTTTTCGCGGTCTTCGTCATCGACCACGACCACCATGCGCCCGTCGCGGATCGCGGCGACCGCCTCTTCCACCGTTGCGAACATGCCTAAGCCCTCGCTCACTATCATATTCTTTCGCACAAACAGCAACGCCGCCCATGAAGAGGCGGCGTTAGTTACGTTTGATCCATGTGCTTTTCTTATTTGTCATTCCCCGAGGGAATCTGCTGTTGCCCTTGCAGTTGCTATTGCTTTGTCCTTCTTGTTGTCATTGCCGAAGGGAATCTGCATTTGCTCCCGCCAGCGCGGCGCGAGCCGAATCGTTTAT
>CAXTWP010000177.1:2385-5725 GCA_964247945.1 uncultured Acidobacteriaceae bacterium
ATCCTACAGCGTGGACTCGATCTCAAAGCCCCAGGCCTCCAGCAGCGCCTCTGGAATGTACTTCGAGTTCTTGTTGCGTCGCGCCCATTCCCGCAGGCGCGTGGAGCGGACGTACTGGTCCGGTGTCAGCTTGAACTCCTTCACCACCATCTCGAACGATGTCACCGTGGGCACCACCGGCCCGATCGGCTCCGGCTTGCCCCAGTTTGGGTTGCCACGACGTTTTGCCATTCTCTATAGTCCTTCGCCTGTTCTAGGGAAATTGCCGCCGCGCGGCAGAACGAATCAGGCTCCATAAATCAGTATAGGTTACCTCGCCGCCCTCCACAAGCACATAGGCCGATTCTACTCAGGCAATGTGGACCAAGCATTCTCATGCTCGGCTGCTTGTTTCCACAAAATGCCGGTCATCGGATAGTTGTCGGCCCGTCTCAACCGATGCAGCTCGGACTCAATGTAGATGTTGGTCTGTTCCTGGCTCAGTATAAAGAATTGGTTTGGCTGATCGTTAGGCACAAACGTGAAGATATAGAAGAGATTAGCCCTCACCTCCTTGCGCTTCAGGACGAGTGGATTCCTTTTATACAGACCCTTTACGTCTATCAGGAACATCTCCTTGAGCTTTGGACTAACAACCATCAAATCAGCCAAAGGGGTCTGGTTTCCCATGGTGAACGATACTTCGTATCCCCGCTTGCACAGTTCCGCTGCGACAGCAAACTGCGCGGCCCATTGTGTGCGGCTGACAGCCCGTTTCTCTGCTTTGGCAGGCAAGTCTTGCGTCAATATGCAACTCCTCAATCAACTCTTAGGCCAGACCTAAGCATCGCTGGCGCTCTATCCCCTCACTCATGTAACGCCGACGTATAGAACCGCTCCATATCCGCCTTCATCTGCTTCAGCGCGTCCACATTCAGATACACCATGTGCCCGGACGGATAGTAGCCGAACTCCACATGTTTGATGAGCGCGGGCGGCAGTTCCATGTGGCTCAGATCGAACTCCGTCGCAAAAAACGGCGTCGCCAGGTCGAAGTAGCCGTTGGCCGAGAAGACCCGCAGCTTCGGGTTCTTCCGCATCGCGTCCGACAGGTCGAGCGCGACATCGGGCGCAGCCTGCTCGCCGCCTCCCTGCCCGTAGGCACCCGGCACCCGATGCTTGAAGTCCCACACCTGGTTCAGCCCCGGCCCCGAAAGATAGTAGTTCTCCTGGCTCATGTATTTCAGCTCACGCTGAATGTAGTCGTGGAACGCCCCGACATATGCTCCGCTGATGCCGGTGTCGGACGGATCGTAGCCGGGGTTTTCGCCCGCCGCGTCCATGTCCCACCCCATAAACCGGGCGTCGTAGCGGCCCAGCGTCCGCTCGTCGTCGCCGCGCAGCAGTTCCTTGCGGAAGTGCGTCGCCGAGATGCGCAGCTTTGACTCCTTCACATACTGCACGCTCAGCCCGGTAAACGCGGCCACCTTCGCCGCCATCGCGTCGAACTGCGCCGGGGGCAGCCGGTCACCCTGCTGGATCGCCTCGGCATACGGGCCGCGCGCAAACTGCCGCGCCTGCTCCACCCAGTCCGCCATGCCGGCGGTCGTCTTCAAGTTCTTGAACTGGTACGCGATGGGCGCAAACCACGGCATATAGCCGCTCCACACATAATCCAGCCCCGGCGCGCGCCGGTTGTAGTTCAGGATCGACGACAGCAGCACCACGCCGTTGAACTCGATACCGTCGTTCTGCAGGGCGCTCACCAGGCCGGCCGAGCGCGTCGTCCCATACGACTCACCAAACAGAAATTTTGGCGAATTCCAGCGCTGGTTCACGGTAATGTACCGGACGATGAACTTCTCAAACGCCTTGATGTCCTGGTCCGTCCCGGCAAAGTCCTTCGCTGTTCCCTTACCCACGGCGCGCGAAAAGCCGCACAGGGGCGCGTCGATAAACACCAGGTCGCTCCGGTCGAGCAGGCTGTACTGGTTCGGCACCACCTCAAACGGCGCGGGAGCCGTCGCCTCCGGGCTTTGCGTCATCACGCGCACCGGCCCGAACGATCCCATGTGCAGCCAGATCGTCGCTGCTCCCGGGCCGCCGTTGTAGAAAAAGGTGATGGGTCGCCGTTTCGCATCCGCGCCATCCTCCGTGTAGGCCGCGTAGAAGATGCTGCCGTCGGCCGCGTCCTTCTCGTCGCGGATCAGCAGGTTTCCGGCGGTCGCGGTGTAGTGGATCGTCTTCCCGCCGATGCTCAGGTCGTGCGTGGTGACCGATTTGGTCTCGGGCGGGATCGGGACGGTGTCTTCCTTCGGCTCGGTCGCGCTCGACGCGGCGGCGCTGCCGCGCGATCCGCGTTCCGGTGCCTGCGCCAAAGCCAATGCTACCTCCCCTGCCAGGCACACGCCCAACACCGCTGTCACCGCCCGCAAACCCCTCATCCATCCTCCAAAACCACTCACGATGTTTACGTCGTCATAAGCCGGTGAGCCAAACGACGGAATTGCATCGAACTTGGAGCTTTATCATCTACTGACTGGATCACCGCGTGCTGTTACTGACGGTCTGATCCATAACAAAGTCTCTCGGCCAACAAAGTCTCTCAGCCAATCAGAAGGACCCGCACTATGAGTTCCGCCCCCTGTTCCGAACTTGAAGAACTCCAAGCCGATACGGTAACCCCGGCCACCGGCACGCTTACCCGCCGCACCTTCGTGCAAGCGGCGAGTGCTTTAAGCGCCGTTGCCGTCACGGGCATACCCGCCATTGCCGTGGCCCAAGCCCCTCCCACTGTCGCAGCGCAGACCGCCAGTCTGACCCTCAACATCAACGACCAGTCCCAGACCGTCTCCGTGGACACTCGCACCAGCCTGCTCGACACGCTGCGCGAATACCTTGACCTCACCGGCAGCAAAAAAGGCTGCGACCACGGCCAATGCGGTGCCTGCACCGTCCTGCTCGATGGCCGTCGCGTTAACAGCTGCCTCACCCTCGCCGTCGCCGCCGAGGGCGCGAAGATCACCACGATCGAAGGTCTCGCCCAGGGTGAGACGCTCCACCCCGTACAGGCTGCTTTCCTGGAGCACGACGGCTACCAGTGCGGCTACTGTACACCCGGCCAAATCTGCTCCGCCGTTGCTTTGATCGACGAAGCTAGAAAGGGCGAATTGAGTCGCGTCAGCTTCGAGGACGGCAAGACCCACAACCCGCCACTCTCCGACAACGAGATCCGCGAACGCATGAGCGGCAACATCTGCCGCTGCGGCGCCTACCCCAACATCGTCGCCGCCGTCCGCGCGGTCGCCCTGCAGTCCGCATAGGTTCGCTCACCGTTCGTAAGGCGCGACCGACGTTGCGC
>CAXTWP010000177.1:5735-6097 GCA_964247945.1 uncultured Acidobacteriaceae bacterium
AGTTCCTCGCCGGCGGCACCAACCTCGTCGATCTGATGAAGAACAACGTCGAACGGCCCACGCTGCTCGTCGACATCAACCATCTCGATCTCGCCACCATCCACACCGCTCATGATGGTGATCTGCTGATCGGCGCGCTCGTCCGCAACTCCGATCTCGCTAACCACGAGGCCGTCCGCACCCAGTATCCGCTGCTCTCGCAGGCTCTGCTCAGCGGAGCCTCGCCGCAGCTACGCAACATGGCGACGACCGGCGGCAATCTGCTTCAGCGCACCCGCTGCTACTACTTCACTGACACCGCTTTCCCGGCCTGTAATAAGCGCATCCCGGGAAGTGGCTGCGCGGCCATCAAGGGCTTCAAT
>CAXTWP010000178.1:0-324 GCA_964247945.1 uncultured Acidobacteriaceae bacterium
CCCCTCCACCGCCAAGCCTGTTCCACCCCGTATCTAGGCGGTCAACCCACAAAACACAAGCATGCGAGGCACATGACCTGGACGACGAGGGCTGAAGGCCGGATCAGCGGCGGGGCTTGTCGAGGACCATGGCGTGGAAGCGGTGGAGGGTGGTGAAGCCCAGTTCGCGGTAGAGGCGCATGGCTTCGCGGTTGGCCTCGGTGACGGTGAGGGTGATGGCCTCGAAGCCGGCGCGGGCGAGGGTTGCGGCGCCGTGGAGCATGAGGGTGCGGCCGAGGCCGAGGCCGCGGAACTGGGGCGCGACGCAGAGTGGGGTGATGTGGG
>CAXTWP010000178.1:334-805 GCA_964247945.1 uncultured Acidobacteriaceae bacterium
CCGCGTCGAAAACGCCGCAGCCGGGAAAGCGGACGACGTTGTGCAGGAAGCGCAGCGAGCCTTGCAAGGTGCGGTACTGATCGTTGATTTCGGAGTCGATGTGGCCGGTGTAGGCGAGATGGATGAGGTCGGCGGAGGGGTTGTAGTCGGCCGGGGACCAGGGCGCGAGGGCGAACGCTCCGGGAACGAGGGGTGGCGCGAGCGAAGCGGACGGAAGCGTGAGTTGCAGGACCTCGCGCGGGAAGAGTTGGAAGCCGAGGTCGCGGAAGATGCCATCGACTTCATCTACGCTAAAGAGGAGCAGCTGCGACTCGATGCGGTCGATTTGCGGAGAGTTGAGGAGCAGCTGAAGGACGTGCTGGAGCAGCAGGTGCGCGACAGCGAGCGTGGGCTGGCCGTCGGCGGGCGCGGGGGCGTCGGCGCTGGCGGGCGTGCTGGCGTTCGCCGAGCGGTTTGCCGGCAGGCGGGTGG
>CAXTWP010000178.1:815-2358 GCA_964247945.1 uncultured Acidobacteriaceae bacterium
TAGGAGAGCAGCAGCTCGGTGGAGCCGCCGTAGTCCCAGCGCAGCCGTTTTTTCCATACGCGGGCTTCATGCTCCAGCAGGGGACGGAGCTGGCGGGCGGAGAAGTGGCGGAGGTCGAGGAGCTCGATCTGGGTGGCAACCGGCATAGCGCTTGGATGAGCTTACCGCAGGCACTGGCCGCTCGGCTGCCCGGGGGCGATTATCGAGGGTAGACCCGATAGAGCTCAAGGCCTTGGGGATCGTAGAGAAACAGCGGCTCGTAGATACGGCCGGCCAGCCAGCGGTCGAGATCGCCGGTGTCGCTGGCGGGAGCGACAAGCAGGTGCTCGCCGGGAGGGATGCCATCGACGGTGTAATGAATGAGGGGCTGGTTGCGGTAGAAGGCAAGACCATAGTCCATGTCGCGTTTGACCTTGAGGGCGGCAAGAACGGGGACGTCCGGTGCCTGCTGCCGGATCTTATAGGCGAGCGGGCGGGCGGAGTAGCTGAGGTCGAGGTCCTTGCCGTGGAAACCGAGCAGAAAGATGAGCGAGGCAAGGATGGGGATGAGGGTGGCGGTGGTGACGAGCGCGATGCCGCGGCAACGGATCAGCAGCGCGACCAGCAGGCCCATGACGGCGGCGGCAGCGACGGCGGAGGCGAGCCAGCGCGCGGAGGGAACCAGGGTGTCGTACTTCATGTGTTGGGGCGCGAGCACGAGCACAAAGACCAGTACCGAAGAGAGGACGGCGTGCGACCAGAGCAGCCAGGGGCGGAGACCGGCGCGGCGGATGCGGTTGAGGTAGTCGCCGGTGAGGATAGCGAGAGGCGGGATGGAGGGCAGGATGTAGCCGGGGAGCTTCGATCCGGAGAAGGAGAAGAAGAGGATGGGGAACAGGGTCCAAAGGACGAGGAACTCGGGGAAGGCGTCGCCGGCGCGGGTGTGGCCGAGGTAGCGCAGCGGGTTGCGACGGGACTTCCACTCGGCGACGGAGACCTGGACGGCGTCGACGAGGGCGCGCAATGCAAGGATCGTCCAGGGCATGAGGGCGAGCGCAAGAACGGCGAGGTAGTACCAGAAAGGCTGGTGGTGCTGGTAACGATTGGTGGCGAAGCGCTCCAGGTTATGCTCGAGGAAGAAGGCGCGGTAGAAGGTGGGGTTGCGCTTTTGGACGGCGATGTACCAGGGCAGCACCATGACGAGGTAAAGGAGGACGCCGGGCAGCCAGATGGTGCGGCGCAGGGCGGACCACTCGCGGCGCAAGCCAAGAAACAGAAAGATGATGGTGAGCGCCAGGAAGGGTGCGACGGGGCCCTTGGCGAGGGTAGCGGCCGCTCCGAAGAAGTACAGGTCGAAGAGCCAGAACTTCTTGCCGGTCTCGTACCAGGCGTACCAGCCCAGCATTCCAATGCAAAACGGAGCCGCCAACTGCATGTCTGTGGACGCGCCGCGGGCGAAACTGACCATGCCCACGCAGGAGGCCGTGATGAGGGCGGCATCGAGATGGCCGCCGGGCCGGAAGCGGCGCAGGCCGTCCTCGTCGTACTCGTCGCGCACCCAGTC
>CAXTWP010000178.1:2368-3213 GCA_964247945.1 uncultured Acidobacteriaceae bacterium
ATGGGCAGGAAGAGCAAAAAGACAACACACGCCGCGCCAGACGTGGAAGGCAGTCGCGCTGACCAGTCTGAAACACCAAACTCACGGAAAAAGCCTTCTGCCCGCCAGTAGTAGAGGGCGGGCTTCTCCAGCCAGGGTTTGCCGTAGAGGATGGGGGTGATGGTGCCGCCGACGAGACAGTGAAACGAGTCGTCGAAGTCCTGGAGGCGGAAGCCGCGCGGAGTGATCTTGGCGTGGTTGGCCTGGTGGCAGGCGGTGGAGTGGGCTTCGAGCATCTCGCGAGCGATCTGGGCGTAGCGCGGCTCGTCCGCGCCGACCAGGCCGATCTGATCACCGCCGAAAACGGGAATGAGGCCGAAGAGAAGCAGAAAGAGACTGACCGCGACCAGGATGGCGAACTCGCGGGGCAACGTCGCGAGAGGATGAGCGAAGAGCCGCCGCAGCCGCCCGCCACCTCTGAGCGAAGAAGAGCTCGTGCCGTCAGCCGCGCCGCCGGAATGTGGCGTTTTCAAGGCGGCGGAAGCGGCTGTCTGGGTCACGGTCATGATTCGCAAGCGACCCTCAGGCTATCAGAGTCCGATTCGCAGCTGCTTCAGGACGCGGGCGGTGACGGTGGTGAGCGGCCCATCGACGGTGCAGCCGCTGGCTGTGCGGTGGCCGCCGCCGCCGAAGCTTTCGGCCACCGTCGAGACGTCCACGCGGCCCTTGCTGCGAATGCTGAGGCGAAATTGGTGTCCCCCGGGCAGTTCGCGGAAGAAGACGGCGGACTCCACGCCGGCGATGCTGATGAGATGATCGACGACGCCTTCGCAGTCCTCGGGGACGGCGCGGGCGCGGTCCATGTC
>CAXTWP010000178.1:3223-4907 GCA_964247945.1 uncultured Acidobacteriaceae bacterium
TTGTCTTCCTGTGTCACCGAGCTCCAGGCTACTTTGTGATCCCACTCCATGTTTGAAAGTGCCCTGCCCAGCAGCTTGATCTTGCTAAGCGGCGAAGTAAAGAAGAGGTCGCGCGCGATCTTGCTGGGGTTCGCTCCCGCCAGCGTAAGGGCGTGGGCCAGGCCGAAGGTGGCGGCGGTGGTCAAGGGGTAGGTGAAGGAGCCTGTGTCCGAGAGCACGGCGGTGTAGAGGCAGGTTGCCATCGACAGGGTGATCTTGACGCCGGCGGCCACGGCGATGCGGTACACCATCTCGGCCACGGCGCAGGCGGTCTCGTCGATCCAGTTTATATCGCCGAAGTTCTGACCGCTGGCGTGATGGTCGATATTGACGAGGAAGCGGCCTTCGAGACCGAGCAGGCCGGTCCGCTTGAGGCTATCGCACTCCAGCACGATGACCGCCCCGGCGGTCTGCGTGGCCTTGGCCTCGTGCCGGATGCGCCCGATGTTGGGCAGGGTGGCGTAGATGTCGGGGATGGGATCGGCGAAGACGATATCGACCGCGCGGCCGAGCTGGTCGAGGATCTCGCCGAGTGCGAGCGCGGAGCCGATGGCGTCGCCGTCGGGACGCGAGTGCGACGTGACGAGGAGGTGACGGTGCCCGACGACTGAGTCGAGCAGGGTGCGGATCGCCTCCTCGTGCGCGGCGGGCGAGGTCATTGAGGGAGCACCTCCGCGGGCGGGATCGCGGGTGGAGTAGCCGCGGCGGCGATGGCCGAACGCTTTTGGTCGCGCTTGCGCATGCGGCCGAGGATCTCGTCCATGCGGCCGGTCATCTTTTCGGAGCGGTCGATGGCGAAGGTGAGTTCGGGGATGTGGCGGACGCCCATGCTGTCGCGCAGACGGGAGCGGATGTAGCCCCGGGCGGTCATTAGCCCGGCCAGGGTCTGCTCTTCTTCTTCGGCGTCGCCATGGACGGCGACGAAGATGCGGGCGGTCTTGCCGCCGGGCGCGAGGACGACCTCGGTGACGTAGCTGGGGGCGATGCGGGGGTCGGAAAGTTCGCCCTCAAGCATTGCGCCGATCTCCTCGGAGAAGGTGCCGGCGACTCGATTGCGGTGGTACGTTCTGGCGCGGGGTTCAGGCATGGCGGTTTGCTGAAGCAACATGCCATTCTATCAAGTTGTTCCAGTCGCGGGGACCATATTCTATGGTCAGCCGCAATCGTTCATAACGCCGGGGTCGAGCAACTCGGCATAGGAGTCGGTAACCTCGGCGTCGAGCCCGGCGATGATGCGGTGCGCGGCATCGTCGATGATCTTCAACTGTCCCTTGAGGTAGCTGCTGGAGTTGGAGATGCAGGCGATGCCGAGGGTGGCGCGATTCCAGACAAGGCCTTCGTCGAGCTCAGCGATGGAGACATTGAAGCCGTGGCGGAGCTTTCCCTTGAGCGAGCGGACCACCTGGCGGCGGTCTTTGAGGGAGTGCGCGTGCGGGATGCTGATCTCTAACGTGAGGGTGCCGACCGGCATGGTGGGGAAGGCAAGAGACTGGAGGATGGTCGGAATGGAGAGATTCGAACTCTCGACCCCCTGCTCCCGAAGCAGGTGCGCTACCAGGCTGCGCTACATTCCGATCTTGTGTTGCCGTGATTGTTGCAGGGCCGCTTTGCTTTTTACAAGCAGGATTGGCCGCCGCTGCAACAG
>CAXTWP010000178.1:4917-6072 GCA_964247945.1 uncultured Acidobacteriaceae bacterium
CCGCCGGTGCGCTACCCGCCTGCGATCCATGCGTTGGTCTGGGCCGGGGTGGGGGGGGGGGGTGCGGGCGCGCCGGCGCGCCGCCGCTTCAGTCGCCCGACTTGATTGAGTCTAGCAGAAAAGCGGCGCGGCTTATGCCGTCCGCGTATACTGGGCGAGTGAAGAGGCCGGTTAAGCGCGTGGGTTGGTATGGTATCCGTTTCCAAGCCTGTTTTCGACTAGGTCTCGGGACCTGTTGCCGCCCTTGCAGGCGCCCCTGGTGTCCGCGCTAGCCTGCTTCGCATCCCTTCCACACCCCGCACAATCGAATGAGGAAATGCCATCGCCGCTGAAGGCGGCTGCAAGGAGAGACCGACTCCACGATGACTGCCACCGTCGATGTTGTTGAAGAATCCGTCCACGCGATGCCGGCCCGGTTGAACCACCTGCGGGCGCTGGAGGCGGAGAGTATCGCCATCCTGCGGGAGGCGGTGGCGGAGTTTGCGGGGCCGGTGATGCTGTACTCGATCGGGAAGGACTCGTCCGTGATGCTGCGGCTGGCGCAGAAGGCGTTTTATCCCGGCAAGATTCCTTTCCCCCTGCTGCATGTCGATACGAGTTATAAGTTTCCGGAGATGATCGCGTTCCGCGACGCCTATGCGAAGGAGATTGGTGCGGAGTTGATAGTGCACCGGAACGAGGAGGCGATCGCGGCGGGCGCGAACCCGTATACGCTGGGGACGCAGAACTGCTGCGGGCTGCTGAAGACGCGCAGCCTGCTGGACGCGCTGGCGGAGGGGGGCTTCGATGCGGCGTTCGGCGGGGCGCGGCGGGACGAAGAGAAGAGCCGAGCTAAGGAGCGGGTGTACAGTTTTCGCGACGCGGCGGGGCAGTGGGACCCGAAGACCCAGCGGCCGGAGTTGTGGAGCCTGTACAACTCGCGGCTGCGCAAGGGCGAGAGCATCCGGGTGTTTCCGCTCTCGAACTGGACGGAGATGGACATTTGGCTGTATCTCTACGCGGAGCGGGTCCCGATCGTCCCGCTTTATTTCGCCAAGGAGCGGGAGCTGGTGGTGCGGGGCGGCGCGATGACACTGCTTGCGCCGGGGATGAAGCTGCTGCCGGGGGAGCAGGTGCGAACGGAGAAGGTGCGGATGCGGTCGCTCGGCTGCATGC
>CAXTWP010000179.1:0-6060 GCA_964247945.1 uncultured Acidobacteriaceae bacterium
CGTCAGCAGAAACAGCCCCGCCGTCACCTTGTGCAGCGTAGGCCCGAACCGCCGGTCGATCAGTTGGTACGCCGTCAGCATCCGGCCTTCGAAGTAGCGCGGCAGAAACAACAACGCCACCACAACCCGCCCCACCATGTAGCCCAGCACAATCTGTAGAAAGCCGAAGTCGCCGGTAAACGCCACGCCCGGCACCGAGATAATCGTCAGCGTGCTCGTCTCCGCCGATACAATCGAAAGCGCGATCGCCCACCAAGGCACCGTGTTGTCCGCAAGAAAATAACTCCGGATCGATTGCTCTTTATTGGACTTGCGATACCGCAAGCCAAACAACGTAATCCCAAGCAGATAAACCACAATCAAAGCCAGATCAAAGGGATGGAGGCGGGGCGGCATCGTTGCCCCATCATAGCGGAGTGGGAATCACCTAACGTAGAAGGTATTACGCCGTCAGGATACTCGGAAAAATTGCTTCAGGCGATGTACAGTGTGGCGCCATTTCGGAGTGGTAGGCTTGCACACGGTATTTTGGTTTCCAAATAAACCGAGTTCAAAGAAGGCATCCTTCGCGGGAACAGTCTTCAGCCATTGCACCGGAACGAAGTATTCGCACTTTTCAAGATCTTGCACGAGGTCACGATGATAAGTGCTGCGTCAGGCCACTTCAAGCACGGGCACATCACTTCCATCCGCAACCCTAACGCTGAATAAAGCAGCGGGCGTGGTCAGCCCGGTAACCCGCCCTACTCCAACAAAGCCGCGGTCTGGAATCTTCACCCACACCCGATCACCAGGCTTGAGTGCTCCGAGCGTTTTGCTGTACCACTCGCCTCCGCCGGCGCAGATGAAGCCATAATCCACGGCATCCTCCCATGAACGCGACTCAGCATCTCCAAATGAGCAGTAGAATTCGCCATTCCACGGCTCGGCTAAAGTGTCCGTCCAGGTTGCGGCGACATTCACTTGTGATCGAACAGGATCAAGCAACCATGACCGGCTGAGCAGTTGGTCGCCGCCCAGGATAAAAATTTGAAAGCAAAGGACGTTGATTGCGATGCTCCGTTGACTTAGATAGTTCACGATGCGTTCGCTGCTGTCATCGAGAGATGCGGCTACGATGACGATCTCGTGGCTCTGATTCAAGGTATCTTCCTTCAGTCCAAATCCAAACCGCTGCTGAAAGTCATTCTCCAACCTTCGCCCCGGCGCAAATCTTTGGTAGATGGCAGCAATTTCATCAGCCCGGAGATTCTCGATCCAACTCGCATAGTCGATCGCCTGGGCCACGACTTCGCGCGGCGTCCGGTTGCGCTTCAACTCGATGAGCACAAGAGAACCATCTGGCGCGATGGCGAGCAAATCGATGCGACCTCCAAACCCTGTGTCCTCCTGCCTGCCGATCAGCATCCAGTCGTCAGAGAGCAAACGCGGAGAGGCTACTATCATTTCTTCAAGCACCTGCTCCTGCGCGAGTGACGACTCCGTCAGCGCTTCAGGTTTTGTTCCGACTGTCCAAATTGCCGTGCGTATAGGCACTGATCGTTCTCCGCGGGTGACCGTCTTGCCTCTTCACTGTACAAGTTGTCAGAAATTACGACGGTGACTTATTGGTAAAGCCGGCTCCTGCGCTCAAAGCGAGACCCCGCGCCACCGAAGTAAACTCATCCCCCGCCCGAATCCGGGCCGGCGTAAAGCGCCGCTCAAACAACCGGCGGACCGCCGGCACAAAGCTGGTCCCGCCAGTCAGAAACACACGGTCCACTGCACCCAATGCCAGCCCGCTTACAGCCATCAGCGCGTCAACGGTGTTCTCTATCGCCGCGAGGTCGTCGCTGATCCAGTGTTCGAACTCCGCCCGCGTCACCTCGGCTTCGATCCTGATGGACCCATCATGAAACCGGAACCGCACGGTCGCGGCGCGCGAAAGCTCCATCTTCAGCCGCTGCACCGCCTGGTGGAGTTGATATCCCAAATCCTCGTCGATCAGCATCATCAACGCTGCGATCTTCTCCGGTTCCTGAGCGCGGCGGTGAGCCGCCTTCAGGATCTCTGCCACATTGCGCGTCTTCAGGAACGAAAGGTAGTGCCAGCGTTCAAGATTCCGATAGATCCACGCGGGTGCGGCCGGAATCAGGTTCGCCGGTCGGTCAGCAGCGTGCGCGAAGCTCCGCTCAAAGCTGTCAGCACCCAACGCCGGCGACACCAGGTGCCGGACGATGCGCGCGTCGAAGGCGTCGCCCGCCAGCCCCAGCCCGGCGTTGGCGAGCACCTCCTGCGTCCCGCTACGTGGGTCGATCCGCACAAGCGAAAAGTCGCTGGTGCCCCCGCCGAAGTCGCCGATCAGGATCGTCTCGGCCGCCGTCAGCGTGGCCCCATAGGAGGCCGCGGCGGCCAGCGGCTCCAGCTCAAAGCTGACTGCCTCAAACCCGGCCGCGAGAAAAGCTGCGCGCAGGCGAGACTCAGCAAACGCGTCGTCCTCGGGCGTCTCCGCGCCGACAAAGCGCACAGGACGGCCCACCGTCGCGTGTCCGATCGGCAAGCCCAGATGCGCCTCGGCCTGCTGACGAAGGTCGGCAAGGATGCGTGAGACCAGATCTTCGAGCGTGTAACGCCGCCCGAATACCTCGGTGCCGGTCAGCGTGCGGCTGGGCAGATAAGACTTCAGCGACTGGATCAGACGGCCCTTGGTCTCGGCCGTCAAATACTGCGCAATGGCCGCCGGGCCGGTGAAACTCTTGACCGTCGATCGCCCCGCGTGTCGCTGCTGCTCCAGGTAAAGCACCGAGCGGAAGGACTCGCTCGGGCCATGCGCACTCGGGAACGACACCAGCTCCACCGCGCCGCCCGGCCGCGCTCTCGCACCCCGCCCGCCTTCACGCCGCCGTGAAGCGGAAGGCATGGACCTTCAGAATGCCAGATCAACCGCAAGGATGGATGTTTCCGCCTCTACGTCGGGACAGGGTGCCAAGGAGCTGGCCCTACTTTGGCAACGTGCTGAGCTTCGCGACGATCTGCCGGGCCATAAAGGGAAATGGTGCAGTGACTGTGCCGCTCTTCCCGTGATGGACGACGGGTGGGGAGGAACCGCTCTGGATCACCTTGCGCTTACCGGTCTCCCTCAGTTCGAAAAACACCGCATTGTAGTCATGCATGGACGGGATGTCGTTGGCGGGACTGGGAGGCGTTGGAAGGTCCGGTATCGAGGGCGAGGAGAAAGCACCATCCAGGCCTTGATGGTGCCGGAGCGTCACGGTATAAGCGCATTGCTGCCGGTCGGCTTCTTGCTCCGCTCCCTTGCTGTCGAAGCCGAAGATCGCAAAGGCAAGCAGGGGCCTGCCGCTTTGCAAGGATCGCACGGAAAGCGCGGAGGTGAGTTGTTGTGCGTCGTGTCCACTGACGAAAGCCTCCTCGTAAATTTCCTTGAGTTGCACGACGCATACGCGCAAGGCATCCTGATGGACGGGAACAATCGGCGTGGCGGGGGAGAGAGTGTGAAGTACCCAAACGAAGGTAAACACTACCATGCTGGGCCGCCTCCGCCACCACTCCACCGTGCAGGCACGACCTGGCCTCGTAAAATCGTTCCTGCAAGATCGCCGTTCGGCGTATAGCGGTTAAAGTTGGCTGGCTGGCCCGGACCAAGCGCAAGCTGCTCCTCCAGCCCGAGCAGCCGTGCGGGATTGCGGGAAGCAAGCAGGGTGGTGGCGGGCAGGTCGAGGCCGGTGTAGCGGCTAAAGTTGGCTACCGCCCGGTCCAGCGTCAGAACCGAGCCCGCAAGCACCCCGTCGGCCATCGCGCGCCCGTCCGCCACAGCCACGGGAAGGCCGCCCAGCGTATAGGTGCCGTCCGGCATCCCCGTCGCCGACATTCCATCCGTCACCAGAATCGCCTTGTCCACCCCCTTCGCTCGCAGGAACAGCCGAACGCATTCCGGCGCGACGTGAACCCCGTCCGCGATGATCTCCGCGAACAGGGAACTGTCGTCAAGCACCACGCCGAGGATGCCGGGTTCGCGATGGTCAAGCGCCCGCATGGCATTAAAGGTATGCGTCGCAGAGACGGCTCCCGCATTGATCGCGGCACGCGTCTCGGCCGCGGTCGCGTTCGAGTGTCCAAGGCTCACCTTCACTCCCGCCTCGATGGCATGGCGGATCAGGTTCAACGCCTCCGGCTCTTCCGGAGCTACGGTAAGCAGGCGGATCAGCCCTCGCGCGGCCTCCTGCAAGCGGTCGAACAACGTAACGTCCGGCGCAAGGATGTACTCCGGCGGATGCACCCCGCGCTTGGCGTGCGAGACGAAAGGCCCTTCCAGGTGGATGCCCACCGGGATGGCCCCGCCTCGCGTCACCCCATACCCTCGCTCGATCTCCGCAGCCAGGCCCTCCAGCGCGCGAAAGGTCGCATCGAGCGGCGCGGTCACCGTAGTCGCCAGGTAGTGGCTGACCCCGCGCGTCGCCAGAAACCGGCCGATCGCCCCCAGCGCCTCCGGAGTCGCCTCCATCACATCGTGGCCGCAAGCTCCGTGAAAATGAATGTCCAGAAACGTCGGCGTCAGAGAAGTGTCGTTCGCAGCCGTTCGAGCCTCGTCGATGCTCTCGATCAGGCCATCGTCCGTCAGCATCATGACCGGATTGATCCACGTGCGCGTTGGGGTGTGCAGGCGAGCGGCGCTCAGGGTCGGTGGCATCGCTGTTTAGTGTAGTCGACACAAGGCCGTACCGTGCGCGCCAGGAATAGTGCCTAAAGTCTCCACGCCCGCTGCCGATAGAGAGAGTGAGAACGCGGGAAGCAGGTGACATCATGGCGACCTTCATAACCTCCGGCAGTGAAACGCTTCTCCCTTGGCTGCCTACCCAAACCAGCGGCCCCGTGGAACTGACCACGCCGTTGCGCTCCGTCGACAAGGCGCAAGCGCCGGATCGCGATTCCGTTAGGCTGTCGGTCCCGGCGCAGATTCGCCTGCTGGTGCAACAGGGCCTCAGCGCGAACCAGATCGGTGACGCCCTGGGATTGACCGCCGGCCTGGTCAACAGCTACCTATATGTGCCGCTCAACCCAAGCACGATCTCCGCTCCGTCGGCGCAGAACTCCGCGACGGCGAATCCAGGCGCCTGACGCGCATCACGAAAGATCAAGAACAAACCGAGCAATCACGCCTCTTTCCGCGCGTCGCCCGGCAGCGCGGCATACTCGTTCTTCAAGCCTCCTCCTACACGCATCCGTCACCGATCACGACATCGTACCCAAAGCTGGAAATCCTGGGCCCACCGGACGACGCCTTCCTCCGCGGACGCCCAGGGGGCAGACACAGCCTCTTCGGCGGTATCTCAGCCGGGGCTTCGTCCGCCACGGAACGAGCCCTCCCGGAACCTGAACAAGTACCGTACCTTGCGATTTCGGTTGACTCTCCCCCTCAAATTACGTACCCTCGTCCCGTTTGTAAACCACAGTTTAGTTCGCTCTCTCTTTGTACGGCTTTTGGAGGCCTTTTGATGTTTGTCCGGAAACTGCTCGGATCGATGCTGCTCGTCGTCCTTTCTCTATTCACCGCCTCGCTCCACTCCCAGGCCGTCAACGGCACCCTGCTCGGCACGGTCGCCGACCCCAACGGCGCGGTCCTCGCCAACGCAAAAATTACCGTCATCCAGGTCGAGACCGGCGTCGCCCGCGAGACCGTCACCAACGAGAGCGGCAACTACACACTGCCCGACCTCCCGCCCGGCACCTACAGTGTCACCGTCGTGGTCCAAGGCTTCAAAAAAGAAACCCGTACCAACATCGACCTGCAAAGCAATAGCTCCACCCGCGTCGACCTCGCCCTCGCCACCGGCAGCGTCTCCGAGACCGTCCTCGTCACCACCGCACCCGCCCTCCTCCAGACCGACCGCGCCGACATCTCCACCAAGATCGAGGCCCAGCAGGTGGAAAACCTGCCTATAGGCGGCTCCCGCAACTTCCAGTCCCTGCTCAACCTCGTCCCCGGCACCAGCCCCGCCACCTTCCAGCACTCGCAGTTCTTCAACGCCCAGAGCGCTCTCCAGACCGAGGCCAACGGCAGCC
>CAXTWP010000180.1:0-6050 GCA_964247945.1 uncultured Acidobacteriaceae bacterium
TCCGAACAGGATGGCTCCGGCGTCGTCTTCCGCGCGGATACGGGATCTGGCCGTACCCAGTACGGCGTTGGCCCGTCCACTGAACTCAGCGCAGGCTACGAGCGGCAGACCGGCTTCGCCACCACCGAGCGCGCGGTTGCCAGCTTTCAATCTCATCCGGAGTTTGTAAGCGCCGGCAGCGCCGTCGGCATGCAAATAACGGAACTGGCCACCGCTCAACGTACAAAGCTGGGCGATCTCGTAACCTTAGAGGCCGGAGGCAGCACCTTCGCCGTACACACCGACAGCTATGCGCTGGCCGCCCGACCATTTCTCCGAGTCAGTGTTGAGCCAACCGACGGATGGACCTTCGGCTATCGCATGGCTACCTCGCGCGACCTTCAGAGCTTCTCGGGCCTCGACGCCGTACAGCCTGAAATTCCTACCGCGGTGATGACCTCAAAGGGTATGCGCACAGAGCAAGGAAGGCACCAGGAGATCGCCGTCGCGCGCAAACTTGGCCGGGGACAGGTACGACTTGCCGCTTATAAAGACACGCTCAATCGAGTTGCTCTCGAAGGCACGGGCACCCTGACGAACGCTGACCTTCTATCCCTTGCCGCTCAGCAAGGCGGCCTTGCCGACTCACTCACCGGCACCTTCCGCCTCCTGGCCCCCGGCTTCGATGCGCGTGGCGTAAACCTGATGGTCTCTCAACCGTTGGGTAATACAGTTTGGGCTATCGCAGAGTACAGCAACGGCGAGGCACTGACCTCTCCTACTTCCGCGAACGGTGCCGCACCTAACATCCTACCCACTCTCCTGACTCAGTTGCATCAGCAGAAAGGGCAGACCGCCGCTTTAGCGCTTAAGGGCTACCTGCCCGGTACGGGGACGAAGCTGCGAGCCGTGTATCGTTGGCAGCCGCGCGATCTCCTCACCCCTGTTGACACGTATCGTGAATTCGCCGACCAGGCCTTCCTCAGCTTCCATGTTTGTCAACCCGTGCGATGGGAAGGAGTATTTCCTCCAGGTCTCGAGGCTTCCGTCGACGTGACCAACCTGCTTGCTCAGGGCTACCATCCGTTCCTATCGGCGGATGGTCCTACCCTCTACCTTGCACAAGCCCCGCGCACACTCCAGGCGGGCTTGTCAATCAATTTTTAGTCCGTTCAGCCCCACGGCCCCGCTCCGCCATGCGAAACTCTTCAAATGCGGTGCTCGAGGAACTCGCCGAAACCGGCGGCGCGCAATTTCCAGAGGCATAACGCATCAACATTAACGAAGCATCGACTAAATATTGGACCCACTACTGTCGTGGATCGAGGCAGAGGAGTTCGCTGAACTTGTCATACGACCCTCCGGCCTTGCATCCGATTTCAGCTCCATATGAGAGCCAGGCCTGCCGCCCACCACGGTCGAGATGGCGTGCTTGAATATCAGCTGCTCTTGCCCGTTGTTCTCCAGCAATACGGAATACTTGTCAAACGATCTGATCTTGCCGGTAAGCTTGACTCCGCTCACGAGATAGATCGTAATCGGACTTTTGTCTTTGCGGACCGTGTTGAGAAACGTGTCCTGAATATTCTGCGCCGGCTTTGATTCCATTGTGCCGATCTCCTTAGGAATGGGCATCCGCCCAGGGTAGCAAAGTGGAGAGTTATACGACTGAAAAGTCGAACGCCAGCCGGGTCAAAGGGCCGTTTCCGTAAGATGTTACGAACCGACGTATGTATGCCAACGAGACGAGTATCTCTTGAAAGTTACACCAGGCAGTCGTACACCCGCTAATGCGAGTAAGGGTAACACGCTCCCAATCGACTTTCGGGTGTCGTAAACGCAATCGGAGTACCTCGGATACCATAGACCAGTGGATAACGTCCTCTCATCCTCACCCTCAAACGCACATAAGCCTGTTCCTATGCTGGATTTTGCGCGTCAGTATACCGCTCTGCGCGACGAAATCCTTAATGCAATTACAATTGTTTGCGATTCGCAGCATTTTATCTTGGGGCCGCAGGTCACCCGTTTCGAGCAGTCCGCCGCTCTTTGCTGCGGCACAGCTCATGCGATCGGCTGCGCCAGCGGTACCGATGCTCTCTGGCTTGCACTAGAGGCAACGGGTATCGGTGTCGGCGACTCCGTCGTTACGTCTCCGTTCACCTTCTTTGCGACCGTAAGCGCCATCCTTCGCTGCGGGGCCACGCCGATCTTCGCCGACATTGACCCGGAAACCTTCAACCTTTGCCCGACAGCCGTCGAAGCCGTTCTGGATTCTCCGGCAAGAGCGGTCGTGAAAGCCATTCTTCCTGTGCATCTTTACGGTCAGTGCGCTGACTGGAATGGCTTTACCACCCTTCAGCAGCAGTATCCCGGTCATCTCCTGATTGAGGACGCCGCGCAAGCCTTCGGTTCCACGTGGAACGGTACGCCCGCCGGTGCTCTGGGGGACGCCGCAGCATTCAGCTTTTATCCCACTAAAAACCTAAGCGCCTTCGGCGCCGCAGGCCTCGTCCCCACACAAAGCCCTGAGTTTGCGGAACGCGCCACGATGCTTCGCGCACACGGGATGCGACGCCGCTACTTTCACGACGAGGTCGGGGGTAACTCTCGTCTGGACACGCTTCAAGCGGCGATACTCGAGGTAAAGCTCCTCTACTTACCTGAGTGGAACCGGCAGCGTCAAGTTCGCGCCTCTACGTATGACCGTCTCTTCCGCGCCGCCGGCCTTGCTCCCGACCTCGTCACGCTGCCCATGACCGATCCGCGCGCCGGTCACGTCTTTCATCAATACGTCATCCGCGCTGCTCGACGTGACGATCTTCGCGCGTTCCTTGCTGCCCGCCAGATCGGCACAGAGATCTATTATCCATTGCCGCTCCACTTACAGAAGGGTCTCGCATTCCTGGGCCATACGAAAGGAGACTTTCCCCACGCCGAGCAAGCCGCTAACGAGGTTCTGGCTCTACCGCTCTATCCCGAGCTTCGCGAAGACGAGCAGACTATTGTGGTTCAAGCCATTGCCGACTTCTACACCTGATCCAAACCCCGCCCCCCTTCAAGCATCTAACGGAGGATGATTCGCGGAAGGGGCGGTATGCGCGATCTTTGGGGGCTCGCGTTATGGTCGGTTTAGAGCTGGAAGGAGGTGCCTCTACTCTTCCGGGGCTGGGCCAAGATCAAGGTCCTCTTCCCTCCGGTGTAGGCATCCTGTTGCACAATCCAGTTATGCAGCGGCTGATCGAGAGCGCGGCAGCGCAACTAGAACTTTCTTCGAAGCTCCTCACGGAAACAGCAATCAAAGTAAAAATAGATGAACCGGCCGCCTTGAAGCTTGAAGACCTCGACCGCTTCGAACTCCTTGTTGCGGACGAGCCGGCGGCACGTACGATTCGGTTGCTGTTCTCCAATCGCCGGGACAAGCCGGAGGCTGTGAATCCGGCGGTGATCGCCGTGCTGCCTCGTTCCGGTGAGACGGCCCTTCCCGAATTTAAGCTCGAACAGGAGTTCGACGGTGTGCTGGCTCTGCCGCAAGAGCCGGCGACGCTGCTAACCCAATTGAGTATCATCCTGTACGCGCATCGCGCCTTTGTTCGCCGCTTCCAGTCGGCCATGGAGGAGCTGCACCTCAACCGGCGCATCTTTCGCTCCGTTTCAAGCGGCATCTCTGTTGCCAGGGCCGATCTTACCGACCAGCCACTGATCTATGTCAATCCGGCCTTTGAGGTGATGACCGGCTACACCTTCGAAGAGGCCCAAGGCAAGAATTGCCGCTTTCTTCAAGGCGAGGAACGCGACCAGCCCGGACTGACCATCATCCGCGAGGCGCTTGCCGCGCGGCGAGAGGTCACTGCAATCCTCAGGAATTATCGCAAAGACGGTACTTTCTTCTGGAATGAACTCTCCCTCTCGCCCATCCGCAACCGAGATGGCCAGGTCACCCACATCGTTGGTATACAGAACGACGTGACCGCCCGGATCGAGTTTGAGGCGGCCTTGCGCGAGAGTGAGAAACTAGCCGCAGTCGGTCGCCTGGCTGCGTCAATTGCGCATGAGATTAACAATCCACTCGAGGCGGTTACAAATCTGCTGTATCTTGCCCGCCATGATTTGGAGGTACCGCGCATCCGTGGGTACCTTGAGCTTGCCGATAAGGAGCTGCACCGGGTTTCGCTTATTACGTCGCAGTCATTGCGCTTTTATCGGCAGTCCACCAAACCGCAGGCCGTTCGCCCGGCCGATATCCTTGAGTCGGTTCTAGACCTATATCACGGCAAGATCGATAACGCCCGCGTCCATGTCGAGTGCCGGCAGCGCATGACCGAGTCCATCGTGTGCCTCGAAAGCGAAGTTCGGCAGGTGATCAGCAATCTCATACGCAATGCTCTTGACGCCATGGCGGGCATGGGCGGCCGACTGCTCGTCCGCAGCCGTGAGACGACCGACTGGCCTTCCGGTGCCCGGGGCGCGCTCATCACTGTCGCCGACACAGGCACAGGTATCTCTCCTGATACCATGAAGAACCTGTTTAAAGCCTTCTTCACCACCAAGGGCGTCAGCGGCACCGGGCTAGGTTTGTGGGTCTCAAGCGAGATTATCAAGCGCCACCATGGACGCCTGCTGGTGCGCAGCAGCCAGGTTCCAGGCGCAAGCTACACTGTGTTCGAGCTCTTTCTGCCTTATCAGAAATTTGCCACCTAGAAAGATCGTCAATGCTTGCGGCGCTTCTTTTTCAACTCATCTTCGGGTACAGGATGCGCTTCTTCCGGTGGTGTCTCACCCGGCCCAAGCACCCGGTGCGTAATATTCGCTTCCAACCGGTACGTCTTCTGGAAAGTCTTGCCCGGGGTAATTGTGCCGGAGACCGGGTCCGGCACTACCGGGGGTGAATTCGCCGCCAGTACACGGTAGCGGAAGGCGGGGAGCGTCATTGTTCCCAGTACGCCTTTTTCGTTGGGGTCCTTCATCTCGGTAACCTCAATGGGCAAGTACCCTTCGATGTTCTTCTGCCGGAATCCAGTCTCATAGCGGTGCTTCTTGGCGTTCCAGATAAAGAGCCGTACCTGATCGAAGTCATACGGCAGACCCGCCTTGTAGGGGCTCATCACCGTGATGTACTCCGGCACATTCTTGTCCTCCATGGGGGCATCCGGATCGTTCACCCGATGCAGGACGTAAGCACCTACTATCCGTTGCCCCTCCGCATACCGGGTTAGGGATTCCGGCGCGTCCACATCCATCATCCTGCTCAGCAGCCAACCCGTATGGCCCTTCGCATCGCGCACCAGCCACCAGTCTTCCATCGCAGGAGGCGCAGGAGGTTCCTCGGCCTTCGCCGGCGCAGCAGATTTCTGGCCTTGCGCAGCAGCAACGGAACTTGTCGCCGCTCGCGCCTTCATTGCAGGGCCAGGCACCGCCTTCGGCAACGTCGCCCGCCTCAGCAACTGCAGCTTCTCGCCTTCCGCAAGCCGGAACAGCTTGTCCGCGTCGCGTCCAGGTTTGAGGTGCAGGTACACCTCGTCCCGCACTACTGCAGACGCGACTGTTGGATCGCTCGTATGTGCGTTGTTCAGTGCGCCAAAGCCATCGAAGATCTCCTGCGGCGCGACCACCTTCTCATCGATCCATCCTGTCTCGCTTGCGGCCGTCTGCACCCGGATAAATCGCCGCCCGCGCTCCAGCACCTTCAGCTTGTCACCGTTCTTCACCGTACCTGTCCGGTTCGACACCGCCGCGATGCGGTCCCGCAGAAATGTCTCCTTCGCCGTTACATAAACATAGTTTTCGGCCAGGGGCGGTCGCAGCCGCGAACATCCACTCACTCCCAGGAACAACCACCCTGCCAACGCCAATAACCAACCTCGACGATCCATTTCTTCATCTTAGCCGCGCGGGTCGCCTACTCACTCATTATGTAAGCCCGCTGCTGCGATGAAGCAGTTAGCATGGATGACACCGCTATCATTTCGTGATGAGCCGATGACAGCCTTATGAACAGGCAGAGCGCTTGAAAAGCAACTAGCGCGGGGACCATTACCCTGAGATCTTGGAACCAGTTGTTTCTGCTATGA
>CAXTWP010000181.1:0-6046 GCA_964247945.1 uncultured Acidobacteriaceae bacterium
CCGGCTTCGTTTGCGCGCGCTGGGGCGCTGGGGCTGCCGCTTATGGTGGCGATCATCGGCGGGGAGCACAGGCGGTTTCGGCCGCTGATCGACCTGTATCGCGAGGCAGGGCGGCGGGCGGGGCATACTCCGGAGGTGCTGAAGGTGGGGCTGCACTCGCTGGGGTTTCCAGGGAAGACGGACGCGTGGGCGGCGGAGGCGTTTTTTCCGGGGTACAAGAAGATGTTTACCGACATAGGGCGCGAACGCGGGTGGCCGCCGGTGACGCGCGGGCAGTATGAGACGCTGCGCGGGCGGGACGGCGCGCTGCTGGTGGGTGACGCGGAGGCCGTGGCGGAGAAGATTCTGCGAATCGACGAGCAGCTGGGCGGGGTCGACCGGCTGAGCTTCCAGATGACCAGTCCGCTGATCCCGCATGGGGTGATGCTGGAGGCGATCGAGGTGCTGGGAGAGCGGGTCGCGCCGCTGGTGCGGAAGGCGCTTGAAAAGGCTGAGCCGTAGAGCGTTTGGCGCAAGAAGGCCATGGGCGGTCGTTTGCCACGCAAACTATGCCCATCCTTTCACGACGAGGCTGTGAAAAGTATGGTGCACCCATGTGGGTAAGGAGCGGGTACCTACGGGAAGAACAGACCAGGAGGGACCGAGGGCCATCGCAGCCGATGGAGGGATTACTCGTATTTGAGGGTTTCGACAGGGTCGAGGCGGGCGGCGCGATTGGCGGGGAGGGTGCCGAAGATGACGCCGACAATCACCGACGTGCTGAGGGCGATGACGGCGGACCAGGGATTGATGGGGATCTCGAAGGGGGAGAGGAAGCGGACTGAGAAGGGGATGGCGAGCCCGAGCAGGGTGCCGACTGCTCCGCCGGCGAGCGAGAGGAAGACGGCCTCGGTGAGGAATTGAAGGCGGATCTCGCGGCTGGTGGCACCCATGGCTTTGCGGATGCCGATCTCGCGGATGCGGGCGGAGACGTTGGCAAGCATGGAGTTCATGATGCCGACGCCGGAGACGATGAGGGTGACGAAGGCGGCGAGACCGAGAACGATGGTGAGCATGTCCGCGATCTTGGCCATGTCGGTGAGTACCTCCGTCATGGTGAAGGCGTTGTAGACGGAGTTGGCGCGGTGCCGGCTCTTGATGATGCTTAGGATTTCCTTGGAGGCGGGGACGACGGTCTTGGGATCCTTCATGGAGAAGAAGATCTCCTTGACGGTGTCGGTGCCGGTGAAGAAGCGGGCGACGGGGTAGGGAATGAGGATGGTCTGGTCGTTGACCTCGGACTGGCCGAAGGTGTCAATGCGCATCTTGAAGACGCCGATGATAGTAAAGGGTATGCCCTGGATGTTGATGCTGCGGTCGATGGCGGCGGAGTCCGAGCCGAAGAGGGTGCGGGCAAAGGGCTGGACGAGGACGGCAACCTTGGTGTGGGCGAGCGAATCCTGATTGTCGAAGAAGCGGCCGGCGGTAAGGAGGAGGTTGCGGACGTCCTTGTATTGCGGGGAGACGCCGAGGATCATGGTCTCCTTGGTGAGGCCTCCGCCGATGGAGATGGTGTCGTGCGTCTCCAGCATGGGAGATGAGGCGGCGACGCCGGGGACCTGCTCGACGACGGCGGCGAGGTCTTCGCGGGTCATGTAGTCGGGGGTGGTGGTGTTGTCGGGGCCGGCGACGCTGCCGCCGGCGTACTGCATCTCGACCATGTTGGTGCCGATCGAGGAGATCAGATTGAGGGCGTACTCCTTGCCGGTGAGGCCGAGGGTGGTGACGAGGATGATGGACGCGGAGCCGATGATCATGCCGAGCATGGTGAGCAGGAAGCGGACCTTGGAGGCGCGGAAGCTGTCGATGGCGAGTTGGAAGACCTCGCTGAACACCATGGTGGTGCGGGCGCTGGCCAGAGTGCGTTCGAAGGAGCTCTGGGTGGTGATGGCTGGGGCCATGTCGGTACCGTTTAGACGCGGAAAGAGAGTGCCGGGGTGCGTTTTTCGGGTGACTGCCCGCCCCGCGGTGTTCAAGCCGTAGACGCGGGTTCTGTTCGGGAATAACAGAGAGCAAGTGCGCCGGGATGCGGATTGTGAACCTGCGGCTAAGGCTTGATGCGGCCTACGCAGAGGCGGGCGGGGCGGTGCTCTTCGAGGCGAGCTTCGGGGCCAAGGCCGGCGGCGGCGCACATGCGCTGCCAGTCGTCGCGGCGGAAGCTGCGCCGTATGGAGACGAGGCCGTCGTGCCTGGGGAAGGGGTGCAAGGGCAGGACGGCCGACAGGACGCGGAAGGCGTGGTAGGGGAAGGAGGTGCGGTGGAGGTCGTTGACGAACCAGCCGACACCGGCGGTGGCCTCCATCCAGGCAAGGAAGCGGACGATCTCCTGCTCCTCCAGGTGGTGGGTGAGGAGGGAGCTGAGTACGATGTCGATCTCGCCGAGGCCGGGAGCTAGGGCGTCGCCTACGAGGAAGCGGATGACGGACCCGGGCGGGGTGGCGGCACGAGCGGCCTGGATGGCGATCGGGTTGAGGTCGATGCCGGTAAGGTCGACGGGCAAGCGGCGGTGTTTGGCCCAGCGGTGGATGCGGCGGAGGGTGTCGCCGTAACCGCAGCCGACATCGAGAATACGCAACGGGGTGGTGGAGGCGGGGAGCTGGGCGAGCCAGGAGAGTGTGGGTCGGTAGGCGAAGGTGAATCGGTTGACGAGGGCGATGTCGCGGAGGCAGCTGTTGAGCTGCTCAAAGCTGCAGGGCTGGTCCATCAGCTCGGGCAGATCATGTGGCAGGGCGCGATGGGAGAGGTCAGGGATGGCCACTCAGGTGGCAGTGGAGGCGACGCGCTCGGAGTGGCCGGACAGCTCGGAGGCGCGGGCTTCGGCGAAGGCGGCCGCACCGAGCAGCGCGCAGGTGTCGTCAAGAATAACCCGAACGGGGATGGACTGGAGCAGCGGCGAAAGTCGGCCTTTGTCAAGGAAGGCTTGGACGAACGCGCCGTTCTGGAGAGTCTTGAGGATTTTGGGGGCGATGCCGCCGCCGAGATAGATGCCGCCGATGGCGAGGACCTTGAGGGCGATGTTGCCCGCCTCGGCACCGTAAGCGGCGGAGAAGAGTCGCATGGTTTCGAAGCAGATGGAACTGGAGCCATCTTCGGCACATTGGCCGATAACGGCGTTGGGGTCCTCGCCGGCGAGGCGGTCACGCAGCCACTGCGGCTCATCCAACTTTTCGGCGTCGCGCAGGTAGGCGTAGACGTTCTTGATGCCGAGGCCGGAGACGACGCGCTCAAAGCTGACGCGACCGTTGAGGGTACGGCGAAGGTACTGGAGCAGGGCAATCTCGCGGTCGGTGCGGGCGGCGAAGTCGCAGTGGCCACCCTCGGAGGGGATGGGGGTGTGCCGCTTGCCGTCCCAGATGAGGACGGCCTCGCCCAGGCCGGTGCCGGCAGCGATGAGGCCGCGATGGCCAACCGCAGCGGCATCTCCGGCGTGCAGGGTGAAGATCTTGTCCGGCGCAAGCTCAGGAATCCCGTAGCCGTTGGCTTCCAGGTCGTTGATGAGGAAGATGTGCTGGATGCCGAGCGATTGGCTGAGTTCATGCGCGTCGAGCGTCCAGGGCAGGTTGGTGAGCTTGAGTCGGCCTTCGCGGACGGGGCCAGGGCAGCCGAAACAGGCGGCGGCGATCAAATCGTGTCTTTCAGCGCTGCCGGGTTCGGTGCTGCCCTGAGCGTCGCTCAGGAACTGCTTGACCACTTGTTCGAGCGAACCAAACTGGTGCGCCGGATACTTCTGTTCGCGCAGCGACTTCAGGCGGCCGCTCTCAAACTGATAGAGCGAGAGATGGACTTTTGTCCCTCCTACATCACCGGCTAGAATCATCAGGCAAGCTCCAGGCTGCCGGTCGCTCCCGCTCCGTCAGCGGACGCAACCGGTTCGGGCAGCTTAGCGGCAGCGACGCAATCGAGCAAGAAGGTCAGTTTGCCGCTCGCTGGGCGGATCAACTGAGAGGGTTTCGATTCGGGGTCGTAGGGACCAAGCAGGACGTCGTGGAGGATTTCGGCTTTTGCCGCGCCCTCGATGAGGAAGGCCACCTCGCGGCCCTGGTTGATGACGGGCCAGGTGAGGGTGATGCGCCAGGTGTCTTTCTGGGGGACGTGGTTGGCGACGACGAGGCGTGCCATCTCGTCGAGCGCGGCGGTATGGGGAAAGAGCGAGGCGGTGTGGCCGTCGTCGCCCATGCCGAGCAGGACGAGGTCGAAGGTCGGGGTCTCCGCGCCTTCAAGTTTGAAGGTGTTGCGCAGGACGGACTCGTAGCGGGATGCGGCGACCTCGGAATCGAGTTCGCCTTCCATGCGGTGGATGTGCTCGGGGGCGAGCGGCACCTTGTCGAGCATGGTCTCGCGGGTCATGCGGAAGTTTGATTCGGGGTCGTCGGGGGGGACGCAGCGCTCGTCGATCCAGAAGAGGTGGAGGGCGTTCCAGGGCACTTCCCCGAGGAAGGGCTGGGCCGGATCGGCAAGCAGGGCGAACATGGCCTTGGGCGTCGAACCGCCGGAGATGGCAAGGCGGGCCTTGCCGCGCGCGGCAACGGCGGCGACAGCCGAGCGGGTGAACAGCTCAGCCGCCGCCTGGGCGACCAAAGCGGAGGTGGGAAAGACGCGGTAGGTGACGGTAGTGGGGCGGCCCATCGAAGTTTCCTTGCATTGAAGGTAGAGGATGCCGAAGCAGGTTCCCTACGGGAGGGACAATCAAGCCTGGCCGGGTTAGAGCTGGGCCCAGGCGCGACCGTCGCGCGCCAGCAGGTCAATCGCCTCTTGAGGACCCCATGATCCCGCGGCATAGTTGGGGAAGTCGGCCTTCGTCGCGGCCCACGCTTCGAGGATGGGGGTGAAGAGCGCCCAGGTGGCCTCTACGCCGTCGCGGTGGGCGAAGAGGGTGGCGTCGCCGAGCATGGCGTCGAGCAGCAGCCGCTCATAGCCGTTGGCGGAGGACTTGCCGAAGGCGTCCGCGTAGCTGAAGTGCATGGTCACGGGCTTGACGTTGGTGGTAGGGCCGGGGACTTTGGCGCCGAAGCTGAGCGAGATGCCCTCGTCTGGCTGAATACGGAGCGACAGGATATTCGGCTCGATCATGCCATCGCTCAAGTTACTCTTGAAGAGGTGCAACGGTGGCTGCTTGAAGACGACGGTGACCTCGGTGACACGCTTGGCGAGGCGCTTGGCAGCGCGGACATAGAAGGGGACGCCCGCCCAGCGCCAATTCTCGATCTCAAGGCGGACCGCGGCATAGGTCTCGGTGTTCGAGGTGGGACTGACGCGCTCTTCCTGCCGATAACCCGCGGCCTGCTCGCCGTCGACGGTGCCCGGGCCGTACTGGCCGCGGGCGGTGTTCTCGATCGGGATGCCCTCGATGGCGCTCCAGACCTTCAGCTTTTCGGTGCGGACAGCGTCCGCCTGGAAGGAGTCAGGCGGCTCCATAGCGACGAAGGAGAGGACTTCCATGACGTGGTTCTGGAGCACGTCGCGCGCGGCACCCGCCTTCTCATAGAACGGGCCGCGGCCTTCGATGCCGATCGACTCGGCAGCGGTGATCTCAACATGGTCGATGTAGTTGCGGTTCCAGACCGGCTCAAAGATGCCGTTGCCGAAGCGGAAGACGAGGATGTTCTGAACGGTTTCCTTGCCAAGATAGTGGTCGATGCGGAAGATCTGGTCCTCGGAGAGGACGGCGTTGACGGCATCGTTCAGTTCGCGGGCGGATTTGAGGTCGGTGCCGAAGGGCTTCTCTATGATGACGCGAACCCAGTGGTTCTGGCCTTCGGCGGGCTTGGCCATGCCGTGCTGGCCGAGGCGCGCGGTAATGTCGGCAAAGAACTCCGGCGCAACCGCGAGATAGAAGAGCCGGTTGCCCTTGGTGTTGAACTTGGTGTCCAGATCGGCAAGGAAGGACTTCAACTTGTCAAAGCCTTCGTCGTTGTCGAACTCGGTGGCGAAGTACTGGATGCGGTCCATAAAGGGGCTGAGCTTGGAGTCGTTTTCGTCGACCCCTCCGCCCTTGAGGATGCCGTCC
>CAXTWP010000182.1:0-4649 GCA_964247945.1 uncultured Acidobacteriaceae bacterium
AAAGACGGGACAAACATCGGGTACACCGTGACCGGCCAGGGTCCTGGGCTCATCCTGGTGCAGGGAGCCATGGGAACAGCCCACAATTACCGTGACCTCGCACAGGCCCTTTCATCGGACTTCACGGTGTACACGCCGGACCGTCGCGGACGCGGCATGAGCCCGAAGCCATTCACGCCAGGACACAAAATCCAGCGCGACGTGGAAGATATCGAGGCTCTATGCCGTCACTCAGAGGCAACGTCCATCTTCGGTCTCAGCTCCGGCGCGGCCATCGCCCTGACCTGCACGCTGCGCATAGAAGGCATCCGAAGGGCAGTGCTCTATGAGCCACCCTTCTATTTCCATAACGGGATCGACAAGGAGCGGGTGGAGCGATTCGATCGAGAGGTCAACAAGAGACAATGGGTGGCCGCTATGACCACGGCTGGAGAAATCGTCAAGCTGGCACCACTTCCTATTCGCCTGCTGCCGCGCTCGTTGCGGGAGCGCTTCACGGTAAAGTTCATGGAGAAGCTAGGGGGAGGAGGATATGCGCCCTTAGAAGACCTGCTGCCGGCGATGCGCTTCGACCTTGCGGTGGTGGGTGAGATGAGCCAGCAGACGAAAGTGTTCGAACGGCTCAACAAGGAGGTGCTGTTGCTCGGGGGAACAAGCATCCCAAAATACCTGAAGCTTGCGTTAGAGGAACTTGCGCGCACGCTTCCAAACGCCACTCGACGCACCTTGCCCGGCCTCGATCATGCGGCTCCCTGGAACGCTGAAAGGGGCGGCGCGCCGATGGTCGTCGCCGATGCAGTGCGCGAGTACCTGCACAACTCACGCGCCGCCAGCAATTAAGAGACTATCAACGTCGTTGAACTTTATTGTGCTTGACCGATCCGGCCAGAACGGAACGGTTCGAAGCCGATTTAAGCTCGACTTCCCATAACTGCGTTCAGCAGGATTTATCCTGTTCCCGAAGCTAGGCCTCACTGGAGGATTCGTGAGGCTTCATTGCGTAGGTTTGCGCGCGGTGGTGTAGTCCTCACCGCACTAAGCATGTCAGTGTATGCTCAAACGTCCGTGCCATACGTGGGTTGCCCTGGAGACGGGTCAGACCGGGCCCTACCAAGCTGCGAAAGGCTCACCGAAGCCGGTCAACCTTCCGCTTGAGGTCGCTAACAAGCTAGCGGTGGTACGGATACAAAGGTGATGCAGGTCAGATCGGGACGCTCGGCCCACGGGGCTGGAACTGTTTTGTCACAATAGGGTCCGATGGTGAGACTCTCTATGTAGCTCCGGAAGCGATGAACAGCGCCAAGATCCTGGAACACAAGAACTGGAAAGGCTTCACGGGACCAGCCATACAACTCTCCGGCTCTGAGTGTGGTACATCAGGCCGCTTCGAAGTGGCACGGATGGTAGCTCGTGTTTTCCCGGTGTATCGCAACTACGCCCGCAGGGTCATCGCAGAGGGCTTCGGTCCCACCTCAGATTATCCTTTTGGTCCTTTCCCATCTGATCACCTCACTTATAGAGGTAAGAAGCTCGTCGAGTTCACCACTCCTAGCCACCATAAAGGGCTCGGCACGATGTCGTGGCTCCAGCCATCCGATCAGCCCATTCTCGGCTTCGCCCTGCTCACCATCGGACCTGACGTCGATGCGGGACTTCTGCAGTTGAGCTTGCGGCTTCCGCACTCACTTTCTACTCTCTCTGCGACCCTCGTCCGGCAAGCTGAGGCGGACGCTTCTTCCGATCGGTACTGACAAGTCGAATTTTCGTCACTAACGTCTCAGGGTAGGGTTTGTTCCGCCCGATGCGGCCGACTTCCGTGAAGCGAGTTTTTCAGAACCGCTCAACAGCGAGGTCGACAGCTGCAACGTATACAAAACACTGTACAGTTCTTGAAAGTATGGGAAGCTTGAGTTTGAGCAATCCGACCGATGCCCGATTGCACGATCTTTCTCCGGTTTTGGCCGGTGAACTTCGTGCCTTCGCTGGAAAGCTCCGCCGACATTTGAGGGAACACGGGGCCAATCACGACTTCACCCCATGCCGGGTATCCATCCTGCTCCAGCGGGAAAACGTCGGCTCAGCGGCTGTCTCGACCCTGGCGCGAGCAGAGGGTGTGCGTCCGCAGTCCATGAGTGCTGCCGTTGCCGTGCTGCTGAAAGCGGGACCGGAAGGTACTCCAGACCCGAACGACGGCAGACAAACACTTATGTCGCTGACGCCCAAATGCCTGAAATGGCTTAAAGAAGGCAGGGCTGCCAAGCAGGATTGGCTCACGACAGCTATCGCGCGAAAGCTCTCTATGCGTGAGCAGGAACGGCTTCGCAAGGCGATGGCACTGTTGGGCGGGCTGGTCGAAGACTGATGTGCTTACCCAATGCAAACCTAAGGAGCTTCGAATGCCTTTGACCGCTCTCGATCCCATCATGGCGCTGCTCGTCGTCGATCTGCAAAAGGGTCTTACCGACCATCCCTTTCTACAGCAACTCGTCGGTGTGCTGGAGAAGACACGCCTTTTGCTGGAGGCATTCCGAAAAGCCTCCCTGCCTGTCGTGTGGTCAACGTGTCTGCGCGGGCACCGGGGCGCACGGAGCAGGGTTCACGCGGCAATGCCACCTTTACCGAAGGGTGGGCCGATCTGCTGCCGGAACTTGACCAAACGCCCGAGGACATCGTGGTCACCAAGCGGAGCTGGGGTGCTTTCGCAACCACCGATCTCGAAGACCAGCTCAGAACTCGTGGTGTGACTCAGGTGGTTGTAGCCGGCGTCGTGACGTCTGTAGGGGTTGAAGCAACAGCACGCCAGGCCTATGAGCAGGGCTTTCACGTCACCTTGGCACTCGACGCGATGACGGATATCCGCGAAGAAGCGCAGGAGTACAGCATCCGAAACGTTTATCCTCGCCTGGGTGAAACGGGGTCCGCCGAAGCGATCATTTGCATGCTGGAGAAACAGAGCGCATACGCATGAACTGGATGCATCTGGTCTCGTATTTCTTTGGAGGGGTTTTCACCGCCAACGCCATTCCACACTATGTAGCGGGCATCATGGGTCGCTCGTTTCAGAGCCCCTTTGCTTCGCCTCCCGGCAAAGGGGTCTCTTCCCCGAAGGTCAATGTTCTCTGGGGCGCGCTCAATGTGATCATTGCCTATCTGCTTGTGGCACGCGTTGGTGACTTCCATCTTCGGACGACGATCCACGTGCTTGTGTTCGGTATGGGCGCGCTGCTGATCAGCCTGCAACTGGCACATCAATTCGGTCAGTTCCACGGGGGCAACAAGCCCTCGCTCCAGTAGGCAAGTCGGGCAGCATCTTCCGCTCATTGAAGAGCTACAACTTCCGCTTGTGGACGGCAGGAGCGCTTATCTCGAATGTTGGCACGTGGATGCAGCGTGTCGCTCAGGATTGGCTTGTACTCACGCAGCTCACCCATCACGACGCGTCGGCGTTAGGTGTCGTGATGGGCCTGCAGTTCGCGCCGCAGCTCCTGCTGCTGCCCTGGACCGGTATTGCCGCTGACCGGCTTAACCAGAGAAAATTGCTGATCGCAACACAGGCTGGCATGGGTGTGTTTGCTCTGCTCTTGGCAGCGCTGACCCTTGCCGGTGTGATTCAGCTCTGGCATGTGTATCTGCTGGCCTTCTTATCCGGCTGCGCTGCAGCCTTCGACGCACCCTTACGCCAGACGTTGGTTGCGGAAGTGGTGGGGGATGGCGACCTGTCCAACGCTGTCGCCCTCAAGTCCACCTCATTTAGCGCGGCGCAGATGATCGGACCTGCCGCCGCAGGACTCATCATTGCAAAGGTCGGGATTGGATGGGCGTTCCTTCTAAATGGGCTCTCGTTCGGCGCTGTGCTCCTTTCTATGGCAGCCTTTCGTATCTCCGAACTTCGCACAAGCGCTCGGGCACGGCGAGCTAGGGCCGGCTTCCTGGAAGGTTTTTGTTATGTGTGGAGACGGCCTGATTTGAGAGTGGTCCTGCTCATGCTGTTTTTGATTGGCACCTTTGGCTTAAACTTCCCGATCTTTATATCCACTATGGCCGTCAACGTCTTCCACTCGGATGCGCGGGCATTCGGTTTGCTTTCGTCCTTCATGGCTATCGGTACGCTGGGGGAAGCGCTCTTTGCAGCTACGCAAAGTAGGCCGCGCCTTGCCTCCCTGGTGACCGGCGCAGGCGTCTTTGCCGTTGGATGTTTGCTGGCGGCCTTGGCTCCGGGCTATCGGGGATTTGCAGGAGCCCTGGCGTTGAGCGGTGCGGCGTCGGTTACCTTCACAAACGGAACCAACAGCCTCATGCAGCTCTCGACAGAGCCGGCCATGCGGGGCCGGGTCTGTCCAATGCTTTCGGAAGACCTTGCCTATTCTGCAAGCACGGGAGCGTTCGTTATTCGCAGTATCTTTCCGCAATTGAATGACGCTGGGATGACGAGATCAAAACTGGGAGCTGGCGGCGGAGCACTTCTGAACAAATCCTCAGAATGGTCTTGGGACTCTTCCTCTTTGTACATTTCGCCATTGCACGGCCTCCCACCGGAAGGACGAGTCGCGCCTGCTCCTCACCGGTACCGCATGTTCCGGGAGTCAATAATGATTGTAGAGTCGCGTGGTGTTTGTGTTGAAATATGAGAGAGTGGTCATGAATTATTT
>CAXTWP010000182.1:4659-6040 GCA_964247945.1 uncultured Acidobacteriaceae bacterium
CAAGATGGTTGTGCGAGCCGATCAAGACGAGTCTTTTCTTAAACATTCTTCTATTTATGCGGCACTACTCGCTGAGTAGCGCCATCCTGTCAGCTCGCCTATTGCGAGCCGCATAGTGGAGTGCAGTCTGTCCCTGCCCGTCTCTGCAATCGACAGGCGTGCCCGCGCGGTATCAATCGAAGCTCCGCTGACGGGGCGTTCACTTGCCGCGTACGGCATTCTCTGGAACCGCATCACGGATAGCGGCAAGCGTCGCCTGAGACAGTATTAGCGGCGAACGAAGTGCCTGACCAAGGCGCTCGACTGTGCGTGCCCCCACCAGCGGAATGATGTCCTGCCCTTGGCTTGCAACCCATCCGATCGCAGCTTGCGCGGTGCTGATGCCGGCGGACGCCGCCACTTTGCCCAACTCCTCCGCAAGACGCCTATTGTGGGCTAGGTTTTCGCCCTGGAAACGAGAGTAGAACTTTTGCCGAACGTCCCCATCGCCCTCCCCGTTGCTGCCGGTCAGGAGCCCCCGGCTTAACACACCATATGCCGTAACCCCGATCCCAAGCTCCCGGCATAGGGGAAGCACGGTATGTTCAATGTCGCGAGACATCAGGCTGTATTCAAGTTGTAGAGCGGTGAGGGGATGAGTGGCGTGACCCCGACGGACTGTTTCGACGTCGACGTTGGTAAGGCCGACGTATCGAACATAGCCCTGTTGAACCAAATCACCGATCGCGCCGACGGCATCCTCGATAGGCACCGCTGGATCCTTGCTCACCTGATACAGATCGATGTGGTCGGTTTCCATTGGCTCGGAGGCTATATGCAAGGCTGTTAGCAGAAGTGGCGTTGGACTTGCCGAACGGGAGCGAAGAGAGGAGCCTGCATCGCGGGATCGCTGTAGGCTCTCGCTCCCCCCAATTGCTGGAGGGATTTGTAAGACTTCTACGCCTGCTGGAGTCTCCTTCCGGAGGTCGCTCCGCTTGCTCCTCTTATCCTGCGCGAGATTTACTATCGTCTTCTTACCGGACAACTGTCTCCTTTCGTGCGCGAGATTGCGCTGACCGAAATCCGGCAACCACAGGTGCTCAAAGTCATCGATTGGATTCGCCATCACTACGCGAAGCCGTTGCATATCGATGCTCTGGCGCGGCTGGCGAGCATGAGTCCGGCATCTCTTCACAGGCAGTTTAAGGCGTTGACCGCGATGAGCCCACTGCAGTATCAGAAGCAGATTCGTTTACAAAACTCTCAGCAAATCATGCTTTCGGAAAGCAAAGATGCGGCTTCTGCAGGCTATGAAGTAGGTTACGGTTTACCATCACAATTCAGCCGCGAGTATCAACGGATGTTCGGCACGCCCCCGCGTCAACATATGCGACGCATGAGA
>CAXTWP010000183.1:0-249 GCA_964247945.1 uncultured Acidobacteriaceae bacterium
CTCGACATCATTCCGGCTGACCTGGTCGAGTCGGTGCAGATCAACAAGACGCTTCAAGCCAACATGGAGGGCGACGGGATCGGTGGTTCGGTCGACCTGCGGACGAAGAGCGCAACGGATACACCGACGATTGCGCTGGAATCGACCGGCGGTTACACGCCGATTATTGGAGGCCGTCCGGTGTACCAGTTCGATGGGACGCTCGGGAAGCGCTTCCTTGAAGGGCATAAACTCGGCACGATTCTTTCC
>CAXTWP010000183.1:288-5985 GCA_964247945.1 uncultured Acidobacteriaceae bacterium
GGAGTACCAGTACTATCGATCGCGGCTTGGGTTCGCGGGAACGGTCGACTATAAGTTCAATGACACATCGAGCATCTATCTGAAGGCGCTTTACTCACTGTTCCATGACGACGGGAACCGTTGGGATTACAACTTCGCCACGACCTACACGACGGCCGGTCAGCCGGATGGGACCGGCTCCACTACGTTCGGAGCGGAGATTCGGCGGCCAGTGCAGGACCTCGGCAGCATCCTGCTTGGGGGCAGGCACGTGCTTTCGCGCTCGCTGCTGGCGTGGGATGTAGAAAGTTCGGTGGGCCGCACACGGGATAACGGCTACTCGGACGCGAGCTTCACGCCTACGCCGGCTTCAAGTCTCACGGCGATCCAATTCGGGCTCGATCTGTCGAACCCCCTTGTGCCGAAGCTGACCGCACCCGCGAACGTCAACGTCTACGATCCAGCCCAGTATCAGTACACTGGCGAGCGGATCAACAACTACTACAACCCCGAGGTCGATCTCGGCTTCGGCGCTTCCCTGGGCACCAGCTACACCGTGGCGGGTCACGCGGGAACCTTTGAGTTCGGCGGCCGTTTCCGTAACGTCCACAAGTTCGCCAACAATGGGACGTTCTACTATGTTCCGATGGCAAGTTCCGGCGATCCGTCGCTCTCCATGACCAACTTCCTGAACACGTTCTCCGATCCGAACTACTATGGTGGCCAATACACCTGGGGACCGGCCGTCAGCTATGACAAGGTCACAGGATTTACGGCGATCATGTCCGATCCGAACAACGCAAATGTTCTCGGCCAGAATTTTGACTACATCGAGAAAGTCTCGGCCGGGTACATCATGAACTCCATCGATGTAAGCAAATTCCGCATCATGGCGGGGCTTCGTTTCGAGAACACCGGCGACCGCGATGCGGGAACGTCGGACTTAAGTACAACGACCACGATCGCAAACACCGGCTCCTACCTCGATGTTCTGCCCAGCGCCTCCGTACGGTACGCGCTGACACCCGCGATCGGTTTACGGGCGGTCTATGGGCGCGGGCTCTCGCGGCCTAACTTCTCCGATCTTACCTCCTTCGCGACGATTGCGCCGGGGGGTGTGCGGACAACCAAGAGCATCGGCAACCCGAACTTGAAAGCCGAGCATGCGGACAACTTCGACCTGTTGTACGAGCAGAACCTGCACTCGGCCGGGTTGTTGCAGGCCGGCTTTTACTACAAGCGTCTAGCGGACCCGATCGTGCCGATCAACACGTCTCTGCCCGACCCGAATAATCCCGGCACAGTCGTCGTCCAAACACAGCCGCAGAATGCGGGAAGCGCCTACGTGTATGGCTTCGAAATCGCATTCCAGCAGCATTTCACCTATCTTCCGGGAGTTCTGCATGACCTGGGGTTGTCCGCGAACTACGGGTATTCCGCTTCGCAGGTGACGTTTCCGGCGAAGTTCCTGCCGGATGGAACGCCAAGCGGGATCGACCGCATGGACCGGCCGGACCTGCTGCGGCAAGCACCGCATACGTGGAACATCAGCCCCACCTTCGATCGGAAGCGCCTTTCGGTCCGGCTCGGCCTCAGCTACAACGCCGCCAATATCTTCGCGTACAACTACACGGACACAACGGCCGGCGGCCCGCTGGTCTTTAGTGGCGGAGCGGCGAACGGGACAGGCAACTCAGCCGCCGGTGGCGGGCTGAAAGGACCACTGGGAGACATCTATCTTTACGGCCACCTGCAGACGGACTTGCAGGGGAGCTACCGGCTAGGCAAAGGGTTTAGCGCGGTCGCCTATGGATTGAATCTGAACAACGAAGTGTTCGGGTTTTACCAGGGCAGCACGATCTATCCGATTCAGCGGGAGTTCTACAAACAGACATTTGGGGGAAGGCTGCGGTGGTCGCCCACACGCGAGAGGCCATGATTCGGGATGAGGTGCGGCGCGAAGTGCAGGCTTGCGCGTGGCACTTCGTCTAAGTCGACCTATTTTTCGGGTTTGGGAAGTTCCATCAAGAGGCCGCCCTGTCCGCTTTGGACGGTGGGGAGTTGGCCGTTCCAGCGATCGATGAGGGCTTTCTGGTTCTCGATCTTGCGGAGTTCAAGGAGCTGCGGCGTCAAGGAGGTCTGGCGGATTTTGTTGGCCTCGGCCTCGCCGTTGGCGCGGGTGACGGCGGCTTTAGCTTCGCCCTCGGCCTCGGCGACGGTTTTGGCGGCCTCGGCTTGCGTTTTGGCGAGCTCGTTGCGGGCGCGCTCGGCGTCCTGGATGGCCTGGGCCTTGGCGGTGATGGCGGTGGCGATGACGGCCGGGACGCGGGGCGCTCCGATGAAGCCGAACTGCTGGATGCCGACGCCGACGGGCTCCATCTTCTGCTGGATGAGGGCCTGGACCTTGGCGAGGAACTCGGCCTTCTGCTCGCCGTAGATCTGCTCGACCGAGTAGGTGCTGGCGACCTCGTTGAGCGAGTTGCGGACGACGTCGCGGAGGATGCCGTGGGTGAAGGTGTCGAGGTCGGAGAGCCGGTATTTGACGTAGAAGTCGGGGACGCGGCGCGGTTCGATGGCGTAGGAGAGCGAGACGTCGGAGTAAATCTCCATGCCTTCCTTGGAGTTGAAGGACATTTCTTCGTTCGCGGCGCGGCCTTCGTTCAGGTCGCGGGTCCACTTGACGGTCTGGACGAAGGTGGGGAACTCGATGATCTGCGAGCGCAGGGGGCTGTAGAAGACCCAGCCGGTGCGGATGGGGATCTCCGAGGGGCCGCGCTGGGAACCGGAGAGGACGATCTCCACGCCGACGTAGCCCGCGCCGATGCGGGTGATCGCAGCGACGTAGTTGAAGAAGATCGCGAGCGCGACGAGAGCCGCGATGCCGATGGCGCCGAGCTTCAGGAGCCTTGCCATATATTGTTGTTGCTGCGCCCCGCCGCGATTTCCGCCGGGGTTCATCACTTCGCCAAAGAGCGTCACTTCCGCCTCCAAATATTTCGAAACAGGACGAATCCGCAAGCCGCGAGCAGCAGCAGCAGGCACATACCACCGAGGACGGCCAGATTACTTGGAAGATTGAGAAGGCGGAATGCTTCGATCATGCCCTCGTAGAGCGCGAGGGCGAATGCTATAGAGAGGAGCGACTTCCAGAACAGCTTCACAGGTCCCCGGCCATTCTTGCTCGGCCCAACAACCACAAATCGATTATATGCCTGGAATGCTCACAAATCACTTTGGAGGTGGAGCATTTGAGAACGTGTAGTGCAGTTGGAAGTCGAGGTCGGCTGGCACCGGCTTCTCGCCTCGTTGAGCCGGCTGGAGTTGGAAGTTGGAGACGGCGCGCAGAGTCTCTTCGTCCATGCCTCCGCCAACCGCCTGCACGATCTGAAATCCAACCGGGATTCCCCGATCGCTGACGGTGAAGTGAACGTGGCTTAGGCCCTGAACACCAAGTTCGCCGGCAACGGCGGTGTAGCGTGGCGACACGGTGGCGATGATCTTTGCCGGGACGAAGCCGTCCATCTCCCCGCGCTGCGGGTCAGCGTGCGAGAGACTCTTGGCGTCGACACAAGCGTTGACCCTGCTGTTCGCTTCAACTGCGCTTAGGTCCCTCGCGAAGTACCCCTCGGCGTAGCACCGCCAGTAGGGCGGGACTGAGGGCGCAAGTTCGGCAAGCCCATTGGCAAAGATCTTCTTCAACGCGGTATCGAATCCGTTCGAGGCGTCGGGATGCACCACAAGTCTCATCTCCTGATAAGCGAAGAACTTGTCATTGGGGCTGCGGCGAAGGGAGCCGAACAAGATGGTTGTGCTGTAGATGGGCTTTCGTTCCAGCCGCCCCTCCGCGTTGGCGACCAGGGCGGTCCGCTGGCCGCGAATGACGAGGTCCTTGCCTTGAAGAGTAACGCCTAGAACGTCGACTCCGCTCAGGGTGAGTGGGCCCGGCTCCGACGGATTACGGAGATGCCCCTCTGGATCAAACTCCAGCTTGTTGCTGATCCACAGTCCACGAAGATACAGTGGTTGCCCAACCAAAGCATCATGAAGCTCATGCAGTGTGCGCTGCGCCTCCAGCAAGGGTGCGCAAGCCAGGAGTTTTACAAGGACTACAAGTGCGCGCCGCAGTCGTGCCATGGATGCCAGTTTAGCCGTGGATCACTGTGCCGTGCATCAAGCGCGTGATATCTAGGTCCAATAAAGAATGCGGGCAGTGGGCAGCAGGGCGGCGATGGTGCTCTCAAAGAAGGCGCGCATCTCGGTCATGGCGTCCTTCGGGTAGACGTACTTGAAGCCGCCGAACTTGGTGCGTTTCTCTGCGCGCGCGTCCTCGCGGAGGTCGAGCGTGGTCTTTGGGTACCAGCTAAGGAGGACCTCTTTGGAGCCGGGGGTGAAGCGATGGGTGATGAGTTCGGCGGTGAGGTCTAGCTGGGCGATGCCATCAACCGCCTTTGCGACGGAGCTGAGCAGGGTGGTGTACTCCTGCTGCCAGCCGGGCACCGGCATGATGGGCGCGATGGTAAGACCGACGGGATAGCCCGCTAGCGCGAGGGTCCGGAGCGCCTGGAGCCGCTGAGTGACGTTCGCGGTGCCGCCTTCGAAGTCGCGGGCGATGGTGAATGCATTGACCGAGAAGCGCACGCGCGTTCGGCCGTGGTGCGGCAGCGGCGCGAGGTGACCAACGGCGTCGAATTTGGTCGTCCAGCGCAGCTGCACGGGGGCGGCCCAGTCGCCGAAGAAGCGGACCGCCGCCTCCAGGCCGCCGGTAAGGTGTTCGATGCCGAGGGGGTCGGTGTAGCAGGAGGCCTCAAAGGTTGTACCTTCCGCGGCGCGGGCGCGCGACCTTGAGGTGACTTGACCCTTGCCGGCGTACGGCCGCAGGCCTTCGAGGATATCCTGGAGGTTGGCGTAGGCGCGGGTGACGGGCGGGCCGCTGAGCGAGCCCGCGAGATAGCAGTACTGGCAGTGCGCCGGGCAGCCCTGGGCGATGTGGAACTGCCAGTCTGCCGAGGGAGGGATGGGCTCCAGCTTGCGCTGTCCCGGCGGCGAGACGACGATAGCGAAGGTGGTCTTGGCGGCGGCGTACTTCTTCTGGTCGGTGTCGCCCGTGACAGGCGGGAGGCGATTGCTGGTCAGGCGGGTGACGGCGGCACCATAGGATTCGGCCCGCTCCAGCATGGCGCGGCCATGCGGCAGCGCCAGAGCGTCCGGCGTGATGAGGACGCGGCGAGGACGCCAGAGCTTTCCCTGAAGCGCGAACTCGGGGGCGAGCGGAGGCGCGGGGTCCGTGAGCGGCGGCGTGGCGAGGGAGAGATGGGGCGCGGCTATGTCGAGTGCGGGCGGCATGGTGGTTGGAGTGCTTGCCCTGCGACGGGGATGTACGTGCGCACGTTACCGGCGAAAGGCTTCATAGGGTCACGATCCTGAGCGCCGCGATAGCAAGTGCCAGGGTGATCGCGTCTTCGGCGAGACCGACTGCCCAACCTGGCCAGCCGGTGCGCTTGACGGTCGCCATACGCAGAGAGAAGCCGAGGAACGCGCCGAGAACGGCTGCGATTGCACCGAGCGCGAAGTCCGGCGCCAGCGAACCTCTTGTGCCAACCGCCACGAGCGCGCCCACAAGGCCACCAAAGACGATGCGGGCGATCAGACCGACCGCCGAGGTGCGATTCGGAGCCTGCGGGAGTTTGTCGCCTATGTACTCGCCGACAGCCATAAGGG
>CAXTWP010000184.1:0-3677 GCA_964247945.1 uncultured Acidobacteriaceae bacterium
CGGCTACTACGACCTGCCCAACTACCTTAATATTCCGGGCGAAGAACTCAGCAAGGTCAAGCACTACTACCACGAGCCGCATCCGTTCTTCGGACTCGACGTCCTGGTGATCGGCGGCAAGAACTCGGCCGCCATCGCCGCGCTCGACCTGTGGCGTCACGGCGCGCGCGTTACCCTTGTCCATCGCGGACCGGAGATGCATCGTCACGTCAAATACTGGATTCTGCCCGACATCATCAATCGCATCAGGAACGGCGAGGTCACCGCCTTCTTCCATTCAACGGTCGAGCGCATTACGGAGGACACAGTCACCCTCCGCACCCCCGAGGGCGAACGCATCCTGCCTAACCACTTCGTCTTTGCCCTGACCGGCTACCACCCGGACTTCAGCTTCATCGAGCGCCTCGGCGTCCGGCTCGACGAAGCGAACGACCGCGGCCCCGTCGGCGACCCAGCCACCCTCGAAGCGAACGCCCCCGGCATCTATCTCGCCGGCGTCATCGTCGCCGGCGAGCGCACCAACGAAATCTTTATCGAAAACGGCCGCTTCCACGGCAAACTCATCGCCGACGACCTCGTAGCCAAGCTGGTGCCCGTTCCGCTGATGGTATAACGCGAAGGATAATGGCGTAAAGCTTGCTCGCTAAGCCGAAGTGTCTCTTGCAGCTACATTTTTTCGCGTGGAGAAAGCTACATCACCGTGCAAAAGAAAAATTCACAGTAATCGTCGTATCGACCCAAGTCGGTCTTCCATTCAGCAGATAGGGTTTATAAGTCCAGTACCGTACAGCGGCAAAGGAAGCAAGTGCCAGATCGGGATCAGGGCTTGAGACCAAATTCAGATGATGGATGCGGCCATCAGTACCAATCAAGGCATGAAGCACCACCGTGCCGGAAACATGTTTCTCCTTTGCGCCTTGCGGATAAACCGGATTAACCTTTTTTATGTTAGTACCCGCAACAACGTTCCCGGGAAGCTGCGTCGGATGGTCGTCAATTAGCGCCATCGCGGAGGTCGGCATGAAATCTGGGGCCGCAAGTTCCGCGCCCGTCAGCTTCTCTATATGAGCCTTAATTACAGGCAAGTTGTCAATACTTACAGACTGAGAGATGGCGACACTCTTTCCCTGAAAGAGACCTACTGCGTTGCGTACAACCAGCACCGAACCATTGGTGAGCGATATACGGAGTGAGTTCTTGTCGCGGTCAAAGCAATATGTCGGGCACAAGCCCATTGGGGGATATGCTACTTGAGCTATCTTCTGGTCAAGCATAATGCAGTCGAGCGGAACTTTAGCGATGACCTCTTTGCGTAGATCTGGTTTTGATTGATCGATCTCGGATCGCTCAGGCATGGGATGAACAATCTGATCGATGGCAAGACTGAGAGCCTCAGGCGGGTAAAGGTCTGGGAACTTTTTATAATTGCCTTCACTATTGGTTATCTCTTCATTCGTGTAAGAAGGGCTTTGATACACAACTTTATAGAGCTTTGGAGCGGCCCACCACTCCTCGATGGTCCCGGATTCCTTTAATCCGTTCTTCGCATCTAGAAGCTGAAAGCTCATCAGCAGGTGCCACGGCTTGATGTCGCCGCCATCCAACGCACTTGCTGAAACGGCGGCATGCAGCCGGTCCATGAGAGCCGCTGTATCGTCCGCAATCAGCGAACACTGAAAAAACACTGCCGCAAAAGGAAGAGCAATGAACCGCAAGAAAGTGTTTTGCATAGTTGACCAATCCTACTCGTCATAGTGCAGCAAGCTAAAGACGTCGTACTCCGCGAACTTCGCCCGCCCCTTCAGAAAGTCCAACTCGATCGCGAACCCCAGCCCCGCGATCTCACCGCCAAGCTGACGCACCAGTTGTATGGTCGCCTGCATGGTGCCGCCCGTTGCCAGCAGGTCGTCGACGAGGATAACGCGCTGCCCCGGCTCGATCGCGTCCAGGTGGATTTCGAGCGCATCGGTCCCGTACTCCAGGTCGTAGGAGACGCGGGCGGCCGGCGCGGGCAGCTTCTTCGGCTTGCGCACCGGCACGAAACCCGCGTTCAGGCGGTAAGCCAACGCCGGCCCGAAGATGAACCCGCGCGCCTCGATCCCCAGCACCAGGTCGACCTGCTTGCCGATGTAGTACGCGGCGAAAGCGTCGATCAGTTGGGCGAAGCCCTTCTTGTCCTTCAACAGCGTCGTAATGTCGTAGAAGAGAATGCCCGGCTTGGGAAAATCGGGAACGGTGCGGATCAGTTCCTTCAGCGGTTCGCAATTGATCAGCTTCGTATGAGGCATTCGCTACCAGGCTCCTTCAATCTGAAAAGCACCCAGGCCGTCGGCTTCGGCCTCGGTGAGTTCGTGTTCCACCACCGCATCCACGCGGCTGCCGCGTGAGCCTTTGCGCAGCGCCATCCGCAGTTCCGCTAGATCCTCCGGCCTGCCCGCAGCCACCAACTCCACCGTGCCGTCCGCATTGTTCCGCACCCACCCGCGCAGCCCAAGCTCCGCCGCCTCGCGATGCGCGAACCAGCGAAAGCCTACGCCTTGCACACGGCCTTTGATGATGAAGTGGAGCACCATGTGAATTGGTCCAACTACGCCCGGCTCATGTATGCGCCCTCAGCCGTATCCACGCGGATCTTCTCCCCCTCGTTGATAAACGGAGGCACCTGCACCACAAGTCCGGTCTCCGTCTTCGCGGGCTTGGTCACTGAGCTGGCAGTCGCCGACTTAATGCCCGGCTCCGTCTCCACAACGGTCATCTCGACCACTCCGGGAAGCTCGATACCCACCGCCTTCCCATCATGGAAGCTGACCGAGATCGACAGGTTCGGGATGAGATACTCGACGGCATCGCCGAGCGTCTCGTACTTCAGCATGGTCTGCTCATACTTGTCGTCCATAAAGTAGTAGTCTTCGCCATCGTTGTAGAGGTATTCCATCTTGACCTCGTCCACGATGACGCGATCTATGGGATCAGGTGAGCGAAACCGCTCGACGAACATGGCTCCCGTCCGCACATTACGGAGCTTCGCCTGAATAAAGGCGCGCAGATTGCCGGGTGTCCGGTGCTCCACCGAAAAGACTAGATGAAGGTCATTGTTGTGCTTGATGATCATGCCAGGGCGCATCTGGGTAGCGGGAATCGACATACAAACCTCTGTTCTCAGCAAATTAGGTATGGAGGACATGTCGGCGCGGTGCGCGACAGATGCTCAACCCTCCTATTGTAGCTTGTGCTTCATCAAGGAAGGCCTCGCTAACCACCCCCGAACAGCCGCTTGAAGAAGTGCCCTAAACGATGCCGAAAGCCAAGCGCGGGAACAGTTTGTGCGGCGGTCGGCGTCGCGGAAACAGAGGGCAAAGCCGCTGTAGCCGGTGCGGGGACGGGTGCACCGGCCACCGTGCCGCTCCCATCTCCCGCATAGCCCAACGAAGCCGCTACCTGCACATGCGCCTCCCCCGGAGTCGCCTGCGGCACGGCGGGGGAGGGTGCCAGGCCCTGACTGACCGCTGCGGGAAAAGGGTGCTCCGCCGCTGCCTGCTGCGCGGATGTTCCTGGCGCAAGCAGAGCCTCCGCTACGGACATTGCCGGTTGGCCGAGAGGTTCCGGGCAGCCGCATGGTGAGCTCTCGTGATCAACGACCTCCTTCAAACTGCCATGCTCAAACAGCACATGCTGGC
>CAXTWP010000184.1:3777-5546 GCA_964247945.1 uncultured Acidobacteriaceae bacterium
CAGCACATGCTGGCCCGGCCGCACCTGGTAGATCGCATCGCTGAAAGGGTCCGTGATATTCAGGACGGGAGCCGAAGCGCCTATATTCTCCACGCAGGTATCGCCACCTTTGGTGACGCGCAACCGCAGGTCGAGTGAGCCGCTTCCCTGCACGGCAATCCTGAGATCCGGCGTTAGGATCGAGTCATTACTCCGCGAGGCACCATGCAGCTCGAGCGCCCCCCGATCGAGAGCCAGAAGCAGAACCTTTTCCAACCCCTGCGACTGGATCAAATGCACCTCGCTGGTCGCGCATACCCGGACCGTGCCCCCACGCTCAAGCGCAATCTCCGCAGTGTGGTTTTTTGCGGTCACGCTGCTTCTGCCGACCAGCATCGTGCGCCCTTTCGTTACAGAAAGATCGCCCGTTACGGTCGCGTCCTCGCTCGCAACGGAGCCGATGGGCTGCTGCGCGGTCATCAGACCGCACCCCACGATGAAGATCGTAGCTAACCCAAACAATCTCACCTCACCAGCCTACACGGGCAACTTCATAAAGTTCTCGATGATTTGCTTACCATGCGACGTTAGCACGCTCTCCGGATGAAATTGCACACCCTCGATCGGCAGCACACGGTGCCGCAGCGCCATAATCGTCGTTCCATCCTCTGTCCGGGCGGAAACTTCCAACTCCCGCGGCAGGTCGTTGTCCTCCACAATTAGCGAATGGTATCGCGTACAAGTCATCACGCTGGGAATATCGCTGAAGATCGTCTTGCCGTCGTGGGTCACCTGGCTCGTCTTACCGTGCATTAGCATCGGCGCACGAACTACGTTCCCCCCAAATGCCGCTCCCAGCGCCTGATGGCCCAGACACACCCCGAGGATCGGTACCTTCGCGCCGCCCGTCAATCCTAGACGGGCAAAGTGCTGGATCAACGCAATTGAAATTCCCGCATCCTGCGGGGTACACGGCCCCGGCGAGATCAGGATGCGCTCCGGCCGTAGTGCTTCGACCTCCTCCGGAATAAGCGCATCATTGCGCCGTATCAGCATCTCCGCCCCGAGCTCACCCATGTACTGGACCAGGTTGTAGGTGAATGAGTCGTAGTTGTCGAGAACGAAGATCATAGACAACCCCGGCACGTATCCTTGTCGTCGTTAGTGTATGCGAAGAATCAGCTTCATTCATCTGCGTCAGTACCGACGGCAGCGAGCAACGGTGCCGCGCCCGCAATCTCTTCAAAGCCCATTAGGGCGGAGACGGGAACATCGGTTTGGATGCCTGACACACTCTTCAACGCCCGATTGATCGTCGTCGTCTTCCCGCTAATCTCGTGCAGCGTCTTCTGCACAGTCCCAACCTGTCTTTCGACCTTGTCCATCAGCACACCAAAATTTCCAAACTCGTTCTTAGCCTTTGAAAGCACCTTCCAAACCTCATCACCCTTCTTCTGGATCGCCAGTGTATGGAAGCCCATCTGAAAGCTGGTCAGGATCGCCATAAAAGTCGAGGGCCCCGCGATGGTGACTCGGCAGTTTGACTGGATGTCCGACTGTAGCCCCGGACGGCGTACAACCTCGGCGTACAGGTTTTCTGTAGGGAGAAACATGATTGCGTGCGGCATCGTAGTTGGCGGTTCTATGTACTTCTCGCAGATCCGCTTGCCTTCCGCGCGGATCGACCGCTCGAACGCACGTCCGGCGAAGGCGATTTCCTCGGTGGTACCGTGATCGTAGGCGTGTTCCAGCCGCTCCCAGTCTTCCTTGGGGAACTTCGCGTCAATCGG
>CAXTWP010000184.1:5556-5948 GCA_964247945.1 uncultured Acidobacteriaceae bacterium
ACAGAGTCGAAGTCTGGCCATCTCCGTTCGGGAACTTAAGCGCATACTCTACGCTCTCCGCCGTGTTGGGCTTGATGCGGGCGTTCTTGATGTACTGGTCGGGCGAAAACATCTGCTCCAACTGCATGCCAAGCTGGAATTCGCCTACAACGCCGCGGGATTTTACATTGGAGAGTACCTTCTTCAGGTCGCCGACACCGGTCGCCAACTCCTTCATCTCGCCAAGTCCTTTTTGCACTGCACCCAGATGCGTCGTCACTTGTCCAAAGCTCTCGGTCAGCCTCGACTGCAACGTGGCGTGCAGCTTTTCATCAACTGTGACCCGCATCTCTTCGAGTTTGGCCGCATTGGCGAGGTTCAGCTTTTCTAGGCGCTCTTCGACTGCGCCGCGA
>CAXTWP010000185.1:0-5893 GCA_964247945.1 uncultured Acidobacteriaceae bacterium
CCAACGTTAGCAACGCCGGTACCGTCGTGATTCCGACCGGAACGCCAGTGACCGGACGGGTGATCGAAGCCAAAGCAGCCGGTCGTCTCAGTGGAGCCGCCGTGCTCAGCATCGAGCTGGTGGGTCTCAAACTACCTACCCCAGCGGGCCAGCCGCAGGACATTTCCATCGTCACCAAACCGCTCTCCAGCAAGGACAAAGGCAATGGCACCGGCACCGCTGCAAAAACGGCCGGAGGAGCTGGCCTGGGTGCTGTGATCGGAGCTATCGCCGGAGGTGGGCGCGGCGCAGGGATTGGAGCAGCCAGTGGCGGAGCCGTCGGTCTTGGAGCCAGCGCACTGACGCCCGGAAAGCAGATCGACCTCAAGCCCGAAGCCCTTTTGCAGTTCCAGACAGATGCCGCTTTCGAGTTGACTCTACGAACCCAAGGCGGGCAGCAGTTCACGAGTCAAAATATGGATCGCACCGCGCTTCTTGCTCGCGGAGCCGCCAGCACATCCGCAACCGGCGTGATTGACATTCCTAATCAAGCCGACCCTGCGACGTTCGACATCCTCACGCTCAAACTAGGGATGACCGCTAAAGAAGCCGCCGCCGCGTTCTCAAACCGCATTCCGGGAATCCAACCGGCGTATCCATCTTCCGGCGATGCTCAATTCACCCCCGGCCCAAAAGTACACAACTGTCGCGCTCTACAGTACCGCGAGATTCAAAACGCTTCTTAGTTTTACCGAGTCCTACCCGTTCAACCCAAGTCGGCCAGAACAGCTCACTTCAATCAACTACGAGGCAGTCACGCCTACAGAAGCCGACCGGCAGCAGTTCCGCGATTCCATACTGACGAAGTACGGCCAGCCTTACCGAGAAACGAAAGCCGTCTCTGCCCTCTGGTGCAACAAAGGCGTCTCGCTTGGATCAGGTCCGCTCGCTTGCGCTCCAGATGTGCCAGCCCTTCAGCTCAAGGGAAGCGAACTCATCCTAAGCGATAGCGGACCTTATCACCGGGAAAAAGCCGCATGGAACGCCCAAACGACCGGTGCACCGCCGATCTAGCCCCTTAGCCGTTTATGCTTCTATCCTTTATAAACATGAACGTCGTCGTCGAGAGCTGGGGGAATGTGGGAGACGTCGGCAGCATCGGCGTCTTCCAAGGAGCGGTGTGAAGGGTGGGAAACAGCTTCATCGTTTTCCATGCTTTGCACCGTTCCGGCATTTCCACGGCTCTGTCTTCCCCTCAAATGGCGACAATGCGATCTTCGAAGACTTGTACTCCTTGTTTCCGGAGTTTCCGGGATGCCGAAACTCCGCTTCACCACCGAAATGCCTTCAGTACGCTGCTATAGTCGTCCGTCCAAAGATTACTTTCCGTTCCACTCAATGATGAATTAGCCAGAGCTATCGAGGGTTTTTCATCGGCTGTGCCCAACTTCCCAATCACAACCCAGGTAGCCGGGTAGACGGCGTGCGAAACGTCTCTCTGGTTTTCAATGACTCTGGCTTCGGAACGAAGGTTTCTCGCCGCAGCCAGCACTACGGGTGCAACATCAAGGTATCGGTTAGAGACATGCACAGCCACCAAGCCGTTAGGACGTAAGAGTCGCGCGTAAAGCTGAAAGGCCTCGCGTGTGAGCAAGTGCGTCGGAATCGCATCGCCAGAGAAGGCATCCACGACCAGGACATCGAAGTGCTGTCCGGGCTCGTCTTCCAGCGCGAGACGCGCATCTCCTTGCACAATCTTTGTTTCAGCCTGTGATTCTCTAAGAAAGCCAAAATCACGCTGCGCGAATTCTACGACGAGCGGGTTGATTTCATAGAAGGTGAACTGATCTCCAGGCTTACCGTAAGTCGCCAACGTGCCGCTTCCTAAACCGATGATGCCGACCTTCACCGGACCTCTCCTCCGTGCAGACTGCAACGCGAATGCCACTCCGGACTGGGGACCGTAATAGGTTGTAGCTTCCCGAGCGCGCGAAGCAGCCAGGAACTGCAAGCCGTGTTCGATGGTGCCGTTGATGAGCTCGCGGTAACCTGGGCCACCCTGAAACGTGTGCGGTGTATTGCCCTGCAGCACGACGATGGGCGGACCTGGAACGTCCTCGACCCTGAGAACTCCGTAGAAATTGCGAGCCGAGACCCGGAACCGTACTGCCTCACGCCTTGCAGTGACGATCAGGCTTGCACACAATGCCGCGGCCAAGCAGGAGACAATCAGTTGCCTTCTCCGCGTAGACCATCTGGAGGAATCTGTCGCTTGTTGCCGACTGACGATGCGTATGAGAACTCCACAACAGCCGAGCGAAATCGGCAGCTCGTAGTAGCCGGAGAACACATGCGGTGCGACGATGGCGACGAACAAGGAACCCAGTGCGCCGCCAAAAGCCGTGCACAGGTAGAAAGTGGTCAAGCCGGCAGGAACAGGCCTGCGCGCCGCCAGTTCGCCGTGACAGACCATGCAGCAGGCAAACAGTCCAAAGCAGAAAATCAGGATGATGGCGGATGGCGGGATGACTCGCTGGCTCTCGCCCAGAAGGTACGCCATCGCCGCCAATCCGGCAGCCAGCACGCGCAGGTAAAAGCCGCGGCGATACCACTCTCCACCCGCGAAGCACAAGACGAAGGTGAGCAGGTAAATGGCAAGAGGCATTACCCAAAGGAACGGGACGGCCGCGATGTTCTGCGACAGGTAAGCCGTGACAGAAAGCAGCATCATGGACGCACAGCCCGCCAGAGCGATCCAAAGCAGCTTGCGCCAGAACGACTCCGACCCTACTGATGATTCGTTGCTGGCCGAAGTTTCGACATGCCGGCGGCTCATGGCAACAAAGACGACTCCCACCACAAAGGCTCCGTAGCCGACCGACCAGGCGGCACGCTGGTGCCGACCAGAGGTAAAAGGCTCAAAGACAGCCGGGTAGCTGAGAAGCGCAAGAAGCGATGCAGCATTCGAGGAAGCGTAGAGCCGGTATGGTTTTAGCTGCTTCCCGGCTTGTCCGTACCACGCCTGAAGCAGAGGGCTTGTGGAAGAGAGAACAAAGAAAGGAAGGCCAACGCTCACGGCAAGAGCCAGGAGGACTCCAAGAGAGGGGTTGCCAGGGGCTCCAAGCCTCCAGGCTGCAGACGCTCTTACGGGCAAGAAAAACAGACTAAGGAAGGCTACTGTCGCGTGAACGGTGCTTTGGGTCGAGTTCTTGCAGAGCTTCGTGAGCAGATGAGCGTAAAGATAGCCAAGGAGTAATAAGGACTGGAAGAAGAGGAGGCAAACCGACCAGACACCAGCGCCACCGCCAAACCAAGGAAGGATGACTTTCCCGATGAGAGGTTGGATCTGAAACAGCAGAAATGCGCTCAGTACCGTCGTGGCGGTGTAGACCCAACGGAGTTTATCGGAAGGGTTGAAGGACACGTGTTCTAGTCTCATGTCTGGAAAACGATATATCGGTTTCCGAATAGATGCAAGGGTGCCGCATTCGCATCGGGCGAGCGTCGGAGTGACGAAAAAAACTCTTGACACTATTCGGAATCCGACCTATCGTCAAGCCAACATGAACCCCGATGCCACCGACCACCTTCCTCTCTCCCCCGCTACGATGCATGTGTTGCTGGCGCTCACGAACGGTGGGCTTCATGGATACGGCATCATGCTGGAAGTCGCCCGTCAGTCGGGAGGCGTCTACAAAATTGGTCCCGGGACGCTCTACGACAACCTGAAGAAACTGCTTGCCGAGGGGCTGGTGGACGACTCTCCTGTAAAGGGCAGTTCTCATGAAAGCCGGCGAGAATATCGGCTGACCGCTTTGGGCTGCGATGTTCTACGCGCCGAGACGGACCGTCTGGCGCAGGTCGTGAAGGTAGCGCGGCGTAGCTTGCGTCTCGTGGAAGGGACGCAAGCATGAGACCAACGAACAGGTATGCTGCGGGATTGATAGTTCGCCTTCACCCTAAGACTTTCCGCCATCGGTTTGGGGGCGAGATGTTTCTGGACTACTGCGAGCTGTTTCCAAAAGTCGGAACGGTGCGTCTGTTAGCCGACGGCTTGCGCTCCGTCGCGACGCAATGGTTTCAGGTCCTCGCAGAGGAAAGCGTCCGCTTGACCGCGGTGCCTGCCAGCCCCCAGTTCCTTACCGACCAGCCGGCCCTGTGTTTCACCCGTTCACTCACTCCGTATGAACTTGCCAAAGGGTGCATGCTCTCGATCCTGCTCTTCTCCGCTTTTTGGTACGCGGAAACACCCGTTAGAGATAACTTCGGCATCGCTGTGCTTAGGTCTGTACGTGCGTTCTCTTCGGCATCGCCCGATACAGTTACCGACGCTACGCATCACCGAATCGTCGTTACCGATGTCTCGATTCTTCACTTGGAGGACGGATCCGTTTCTACCCACAAGGATGTGCTTGTGGACGACGGTGTCATCACTTCAATCACGAATGCGAAAAAAGGCAAGGCTTGGGCAGGCGCCCAGATCGTTGACGGCAGCGGAAAATGGCTCATGCCGGGCATGTGGGACATGCACACGCACATCAAGCATCCCGAAGTGGACTTTCCTGTTTACGTAGCAAATGGTGTGCTTGGGATTCGGAGCATGGGTGGCGAGCAGGAGAAGGTCTTCGCATGGGATGCGAAGCTGAAGGATGGTTCGCTGCTAGGGCCGCTCGCTTTTGTAAGTGACCCTATTCTCGACGGCCCCGGCGGCCCCGTTGAGCCGAAGCGCTACGGCGTATTCATCGCAAACCCGGCCGAAGCCCGAGTCGAAGTCGATACTCTCCAGAATCGCGGTGCGGATTTTGTCAAGGTTTACGACGCACTCTCCCGCGAATCTTACTTCGCCATTGCAGACGAGTCGAAGAAGATCGGTCTACCGTTTGCAGGTCATGTGCCCAACGAGATTACGATCCTTGAGGCCGTCCACGCCGGCCAGAGAAGTATCGAACACGGCATCGCACACCGGGGGGAGTCGACGGCCGAGGATGAGCTGATCGCGCGCCACAAAACCGACGACTACTTCGCTGAAGCCATGCGAACCAAGAATTTTACCCTGATCCCAGAAGGCATCGCGCGTGAGGGCCAGATTTGGCGTCAGCATTTCAGCCAGCAACGGGCTGATAACCTCTATCGGGAACTCGCCCGGAACGGCACCTATCTGTGTCCCACGCTGGTCACAGAACGCTGGGGAGCTTACGGCGAGGAGATGGCAAAGCAAAGTGACGCTCGCCAGCAATACATCGACCCCGGCACGCTCCCTTATTGGCAGCCATCGGCCAACATGCTGACAAAGTATGCCACGCCAGCCTATAAAGAGTGGTTCAAAACCAAGTACATGATGCTCTTGCAACAGATTCCAAGGCAGCAGGCCCTGGGCGTGCAACTGCTCGCCGGGACAGATCTGACCATCCCGTTCATCTACCCAGGCTCGAGCGTGCACGACGAGATCCGGTTGTTCGCAGAAGCTGGCCTCACTCCGTTGCAGGCCCTGCAAACCGCGACGATCCGGCCAGTCGCTTTCTTCCACCTTGAACGGAGCCTTGGAAGTGTAGAGGTCGGCAAGAGGGCCGAACTTGTGCTACTTGACGGCAACCCGCTGCAAAACCTCGGCAGTCTTGACCACATCTCTGCCGTTCTGACCCACAAAGCGGTATTTCAAAAGCCCGAACTCGACCGTATGACTGCGAAGTCAGCGGCGCTTGCACAAAGCTATAGGTAGAGCCACATTTCAATGCTTGAGGATCGGTGAGTGTGCGTTCTTATTCCTTGGCACAATAGACCTCGAAACCTCCGCCCTTACTCAGATGCAGATGCATTGCTCGTCCTGAGAAACGTCGATCTCGCAATCTATCGTTCCAGAACGAATGAACGACCGGGCTCCAAAAGTTCGGCTTGTTCGGCGGCAGGACCAAGA
>CAXTWP010000186.1:0-5892 GCA_964247945.1 uncultured Acidobacteriaceae bacterium
AACGGATGGAGGACCTGCCGCTGCTGGTGGAGCACTTTCTGGAGGCGATGGGGCGGGATATGCCGCGCAAACGCCTTTCCACGGAGGGCATGGAGAAACTGCGGAGTTACGACTGGCCGGGCAATGTGCGGGAGCTGATGCATGTGATCGAGCGGGGGGCGATTCTGGCGGGGGAACGGCCGGAGATCGGGCCGGAGGAGGTACGGCTGCGGAAGGGGACACGCAATGCGGCGGGGTCTGTTTAGAGCAGTTTGCCTGATGGTGTGGAGGCTGAAAGCAGATTCCCTCCGGAAATGACAACCACGAAAAGCAATTGCGCCTCCACAGCAACGGCTCCTTTGCTCGAGACCCGACGGCGAGAGCGGCAAGGTCATGTCGTCAGCCAAAGTTGCAGGCGGTTTTTGCGATCCGGAACGATGGGGAGCGGGAGTAAGCTCAACGATACCCGGTGCCAACACGGAGGTTCGCCGTCTCCTCAAAGACGCCACGACCGGTCGGCCTAGGGCAGCTTGCCGGATGGTGTCGAGGCAAAAAACGCAGATCCCTTCGGGAATGACAAACAAGAAAAACAAGTGCGCCTCTATACCAACTGCGACTTTGCTCTAGCCAGTCCTAGGCGGGAGCTTTGTACATTTGCAGGTTGGTTCCGGCTGGACAGCTCATCTGCTGCTTCCATATGGGTTGCAGTGTGTGATCCAGGTACATCAATCGAGAGCCCAACGTCACCAGCAGGTGTCCGGCATCGAACGAGTTCATATCGTCATATTGCGGCTTCATCACCGTTTTTCCGCTCAGATCGATCAGCCCCCACTTGCCGTTGCTTTTAACCGGGCAAAGGTCTTCGCTGAACTCACCCGTCTTCTCCCAGAGAGCGGGAAGAGCGACGGAGCCGTCCGGGCGGATGAACCCCCATTTGCCATCCATCAGCACCGCGCACACGCCCGCGTTAAAGCTGGTGACCGTGTCGTAGCGAAACGGCAAGATGGTCGTTCCGGCCTTATCGATGAAGCCCCACTTGTCGTTCATTTGCACGGGTGCAATGTCATCGCTGTAGCCATGTACGGTCTGATAGATCGCGGGAATGACCAACTTGCCCGTCGGATCGATAAAGCCCCATTTTCCTTTCACTCTCACGCGCGCGCGCTCATTTTGAAAACTGCGCGTTAGTTCAAATCGCTGTGGAAACGCCTCGGAGCCGTCCGGCCGGATGAAGTGCCATTCGCTGCCGATGCGCACGGGGCTGCAGTTGTAGCGAAAGTTGCGGGCCTCATCATACTGCGGCGCGAGGGTTTCCTGTCCGCTACGGCCGATGTACCCCCATTTTCCATCGCGGCGCACGGCGGCCCAATCCGAGGCGAAGGGCAGCGCGGCATCGTAGCGCGCCGGAACGGCGAGAACGCCTTTGCTGTCGATGTAGCCGAAGCTTCCGCAGACGTTTACCGGCAGCAGGATGCGTGTTGGCTCGTCAGCGTGCAGTAAGGGGCGTGGGCTTGCGATAGCAGCAGAGACGAGCTTGAGAAACAACCGACGTTCAAGCGATGGCATGGTGGTCTCCTCCGGAGACGATCGAGGGGCGGTTAGAAGGTGGCGCGAAGACCGAACTCAAAGACACGCTGGGTTGCCGTACCGGTAGCACCGGGGTTGAGCTGCGTGGTGATCTGCCCGAAGTTGGTAGCCGATACATTCGTCGCGGGCAGCCCATGTTGCGCGCGATTCAGGAGATTGAAGCCTTCCGCCCGCAGGCTCAAAGCGTAGCGGTCCAGATGCAGCAGGTCTTTTTGCAACGCGCTGTCGATCTGCCAGGTGCCTGGTCCGCGCAGCAGGTTTCGCGGCGCATTACCGAACGTACCCGATGCCGGGGCCACGAACGCTGACGCGTTGATCCAATGCTGAGGCGTGCGGCCTGTGAGAGGCACAAGGGACACGCCCGGCACAATGTTCGGCCGCTGCGGCGACAGAGAATTTCCGTCGGGGATGGTCGCGGCGCTACGCGAGATGGTTACATTCAAGGGCAATCCCGTGCGGGCCGTGGCGATGCTGCTCACCTGCCAGCCCGATCCAAGCGCCCCGGCTACACCGCGCAGGGTGGAAGCGTGCCCGCGGCTCGCGCCGAATTGATAGACCACGCTGGCCGTGAAGGATGACCGGATATCCTGGTCGCTGCTTGCCCATTCACAGATCCGGCAGGCAACATTTTGCGGATAGTCCTGCTCGCCACCGCCGGTCGATCCATCGTTAATGGAATGCGACCAGAGATAGTTGGCCCCGAACAGCAAACCGCCGGAGAACTGCCGGTTGAGCGTGGCCGAAAGGCCGCTGAAATTGGCATTGTTGCCGCTTAGCTTGTAATCCACCTGACCGAAGGCGGCCAACGGCCTTGTGTTGGTTGCGGGATTGAGCAGATTGACGTAGGAGCGCGAGGGCAGGTGCGCGCCGTGGTTGCCGATATAGCCGATATCGGAAAGAATCTGGAACGGCAGCCGCTGCTGGACGGAGACGCCGTATTCGCCAACCTGCTGATCCACGCGTCCCCGGTAGAGGCCACGCGGTGCGTTGGCGGTCGTGGCGCCAAGCGCGAGAAAAGGCGTCAGCGGATAGCTGAGCGACGGGACCTGCGCGCTGGTCAGGAGCAGGCGCGAGGTGAGATTGTTTAAGGGGGCAGTGAGATCGCCCAGTTGGCCCTCGCCGAAGTACAGACCGTAACCACCACGGAAGACCGTGTTGCCGCCGAAGGAATTCGGCGCCCAGGTGACGGCAAAACGGGGCCCGATGTCCGCATGGCTTGCATTGTAGAACGGACCGCCGGGAGCGCAGAACCCACCTGGGCAGGTAAGCGGATCGAAGTCTTTGGATCTGCCGAGCACCTCGGAAAATGCTCCGAAGGAGTCATAGCGCAGGCCAAGGCTGAGCGTTAGATTGGGGCGAAACTTGTACTGATCCTGCAAGAAGAGATCGAACTCCGTCTTTCGGGCACCGCCCGTGGGAACCGCTGCCAGCACGGCGGCGTTGTCCAGGCCGTTTGCCGTAAACCGAGCCAGACTGGCGTAGGTCAGTTGGGTTTCCGCCGTATTGCCTAAGTTGATCTGGACCCGCCGCAAGCCGCCGCCGGCGGTGATGCTGTGCCTGCCGAAGACCACGTCCACCGTGTCGATGAACGAGTAGGCGGTGGCGTCCTGCACCTGCACCAGATTGTCATGCAGCGTGGTGAAGCCGGGTACCGCCACCTGAATTGGCAAGACACTTACGTTTTCGATTGTGTATGGCGTGCGATTGATGCCAAATTTAGCCTCGTTCAGCAGCGAATTACTGAAGGTGTGTTCGAGTGAAACGACACCGTTCTTCGGGTTGTTCTGGATCTGCTGTGTGTCCTGGAGGAAGCCCGTGGAGTCGCCGAACGGCATCTGAAGGCGCCCTTGATCCAGGTTGATCCGAAGATAGCCGGATGTGCGTGTGTTGAAGGTCTGGTCGACGCGAAAGAGGCCGAAGTCTTCGTTCTGCGTTTGGCGTCCGACCGCGCTGTAGCTGTACACATTCGGGTTCGCCGTGGCGGTCTGCCCTACCGGATAGGCTGCAAGCACGGCGGCGAGCGCGGGGGAGCGCTGCGCTGTCTGCAGCGCAAAGGCCGGGCTGGGAACGAAGCCAATCAGCGGTTGTGAAAGCACTTGCCGCAGACCCTCGTAGTTGGCAAAGAAGAAGGTATGGTCCGGTACGATCCGGCCACCCACGCTGCCGCCGAACTGATTCAAGCGCAGCGGCAGTTGCTGCGTGGAGAAGAGCGCACGCGCGTTCAGCACGTCGTTGCGCAGGAATTCATACGCGCTGCCGTGAAGGGCATTGGTTCCGCTACGGGAGACGACGTCGCCCTGGCCGCCGGCCGTGCCGCCGTACTCGGCTGAATACAGGGCGCTGTTGACGCGAAACTCGCGAATCGACTCCGACGCCAGCTGGATTCGTAAATCGGACTTCTCGCTTTGGCGCAGGATGCCACTCGCGTCCACGCCGTCGAAAAGGACTTTGTTGTCGTCAAGCCCATGGCCCGCAAAGCGAATGCTAGTCTGGTTGGCGCTGCCCGTGTTGATGGCACCGGGCACCAGGATCATGAGTCCGGCCCAGTTACGGCCATTGATGGGCAGGTTTTCCACCTGCTGCCGCGCGATGACACCGCCGGTCGCGGCGCTGTCCTGGTCCAGCGTGACCGTGGAGGCCTCTATGGCCACCGTCTGCTCCACCGCGCTGACACCCAATTGCAGGTCCACGGTTCGAAACTCGCCGACCTGCAGATCGATATCGTTTACGTGCTTCGCCTGAAACCCTGCGACGGCGACGCTGAGGTCGCAACGACCGAGAGGCAAGGCGGAGAGGACATACTCACCCGCCGTTGTGGACCGAACCGTTCGCGCAAAGCCCGTCTGCGGGTATGAGACCGTCACGGCGGCATTGCTCACAACGGCACCGGTCGCGTCGGACACCGTGCCTTTGAGGTTGGCACGATCAATTTGAGCGCTCAGCACAGAGGGCAAGCACAGAAGTATGGAAAAAATCAGCCGGGGGCAACAGTTCATCTTCATGATTTCGAACACATGCCTCTACACGCGGGATTCTGAAGTAGCTCCAGCGTAAGTGCGCTGTGTGAAGAGACCTTGAAAGGCTTGGCAGATTAGCTAGACTTTAATAATGCACGTCCCGCGAGGTGGCACATCGTGCTGGTCGCGGATGCCGGCACGGCTGCCTGGTGCCCATGGCAGGACGCTCAAAGGTCCATGGACGGGATCTTTGTTCCCTGGTGAAAGAGCATCTGCCAGCGGTGGTCGCGAAAAACCCAGATGGAGCTTCGCAGCGACTCGGCGGGGAAGGCATGGGGAACGCGCCGGACGACGCGGTAGGTTACAAGGGCGACCGCTTCCGTGAGGAGAGCCAACTCGAATCCTGTAAGCGATCGCTCGACGGGCGCTTCGGCGTGGAGCGCCTGGATGATTTCGGCCCGGGTGTAGATGCGGCCGGAGCTGCCGTACTCGCGGAAGTCGTCGGCAAGCAATGCGTTCAGTTGAGCGGCATCGTTCCTGACCGTGGAGGTCAGGAGGGCTTCTTCAAGGTGTTTTAGATGGTCGACTAGTTTCATGCGCGCAGCGACTTGTCTTGGGATTGACTGAGAGCGAAGTGGAAAAAAGGCCGGAGGGACGTGGTGTCCGCCCCGGCTGCGCAAACTTGGGTGCTTAGGAAGGCCGAAGCCGAGACGCGGGTTTCCCCTCCGGGAATGACAACCAGAGAGGCGTCAGGCGACGGCGCGTCGGGTGCCCTGGGTCTGGCGGTTGAGGTTAACGCTGACGATCTTCGAGACTCCGGGCTCCTGCATGGTGACTCCGTAGATGATGTCTGCCTGCTGCATGGTGCGTTTGGAGTGGGTGATGACGACGAACTGGGTAGACGCGGACATGTCGGCGATGAGCTTGGCGAAACGGCCGACGTTGGTCTCGTCGAGCGGAGCGTCGACCTCATCGAGGACGCAGAAAGGGGCGGGTTGGAACTGGAAGATGCCGACGAGGAGCGAGAGCGCGGTGAGGGCCTTTTCGCCGCCGGAGAGGAGCAGGATATTCTGAAGCTTTTTGCCGGGGGGCGAGGCGAGGATGTCGATGCCGGACTCGGAGGAACTGTCGGGGTCGGTGAGGGACATGGAGGCCTGGCCGCCGCCGAAGAGCTTGCTGAAGGCGGCGGAAAAGTTGGCGTTGATGATTTTGAAGGCCTCGTCGAATTTTAGGCGGGAGACGTCGTCGATCTCCTTGATGGAAGCGCGGGTGTTTTCGATGGAATCGAGAAGGTCCTTGCGCTGTGTCTCGAGGAATGCGTGGCGGGCGGCGGTCTCGGTGTACTCCTCCAAAGCCATCATGTTGACGG
>CAXTWP010000187.1:0-5891 GCA_964247945.1 uncultured Acidobacteriaceae bacterium
ATCGGTAAGAACAGTTTAACAGAAACCTAACTCATAGTGTGAACACGCCCTAGAATGACGAAATAACGATTACAGTTCATGCCGTGAAAGCGGCAACGGCATCCTGAAAGGTTTTCGGTTTGTATTGCTCCCAAACTTCCTCACGGACAAACAGCGGCTTGTATTGCTGGCCGCCATCAAGCGCAGAGGCGTCTGTGCACCATTGCTGCAATCGATCCCACTTGCCAGGATCGTTCAGGTCTTCGCGGCCTTTTGTCTCCACAATCCACACTTCGCCGTTGCCGCGACGCACAAAGAAGTCGGGTGTGTACGTTGATATGTCACCGTTCGCCTTGACATAGTCGAGCTTAAAGCCGACAGCCATATAGTTCTTCGCGAAGGCCGTGACGTCGTTGCACTTCGCAAGGAAAGCGGCGAACGCCAACTCCAGGCCGCTATCGCCAACAGTGCGATTAAACAGACTTTTATCCGAGACGACGTATCCCTGATCCTTCACAACAAAGGGCCGCGTGTTCCTTAGTTTGATTCGGTCGCGTATCTCAGCATCGCCCTTCTGCCGAACGGTCAAGCTGTTAATCGCCTTCTTAAATCCTTCAAGGATCGCCCGCGACGCCTCAATTTCTGAGAGATTGCGCAGCGTGTTTGTGTCTTCCAAGTCCACCATTCGGCCGAACAGTTCATGACGTACAAACTGCTTCACTTTGCCGTACAGCACGTCATACCCGCTCACCAAGCGCAGATCGCGCATCATCGTCTGAGCGAAGTAGCCGATCACACTCCGGTAGTCCGCCACGCCCGCCGTGTCGAGAATCGTTGTATGTGTTATCTCGCCCCTTGCCACGTCTCGGAAGACGATCTCGCGCTGCTCCTCTTCGCTGAACTCGCGGTAGATCACGGGCTGAAACTCAATTGCCTTCACATCCAACTCGGCAAGGCTCTTGTACTCGCGATAGACACGCGGCGTCAGTACGGGCAGCTCGAAATCAAGGGCCGCTAGCTGCTCCTCATCTTTGTCCTCGTCCAGTTCGACAATCAGAGGTGCAGCGCCCTTCGATCCTGCATCCATCGGTTTGCGATCCAGCACCACGCCCTCAGCCGTAATACGCTCGACAAACTCCATAAACGCATCCGTGCCCACGACGCTGACGTATTCCTCAATCCCACCCGCATACATCTTGCGGAGTCCGCGCCCCAGCGTCTGTTCCGGCAGAATGTCACTTGGAGCTGCATACGCCCGCAGTCCGACGATGGTCGTCACGTTCCGAACGTCCCAGCCCTCTTTCAGCATCATCACGGACACAACGGCCTTGTGCGGAGACTCCCAACTGTCGATCTCGTTGGCTTCCCTCCGCAGCTTCGTCAGCTCCTCTTTGTTCTTGCCAGATGCCGCTTCGGATATTTCGCCGTTTGGCTTCGTATGGATCGTCAACACCGCGTCTTTCAGGTCCGGGTAGTTGCCCTCCAGGTACGCGGCCACATCGTCGCAGTTCTTGGTGTCGTCCGTCATCACGAACAGGATTGCTTTCTTGCCCAGTTTTTCGTATTCGGTGTAAACCTTGTGCCACTCAATAACGCCAAGATTGATGTAGTCCGCCCACCGCTCTGTGAACTTCACGCTATCGCGCGGCATCAGCTTCGCACGGCTCGGCGGGTCCGGGAGCACGGGATGCTTGACCACGTTCTGAGCAATGGCTTCGACCAGCGGATAGTCCGAGATCGTCTGCGCAAAGATTGCGCCCGTATTGTGCTTCGGGGTCGCCGTCACGTCGATTTGTAGCGACAGGCGCGCATCTTTCAGCTTGAGTCGATTGTCGATGTCCTGAATGGACTTGAACCACTCAATGTCCTTGTCGTGAATGTGGTGCGCCTCATCGTTCAATACGACAAGCTCGTCAATCTCCCGCACGATCACGCCCAGGTCTACTTTCGAGTCCGTTGTTGCCCCGCTCGGGCGTGTTCCAAGGAAGTAGTCCATCGCGTCGTCATCGTCCGCTGTCGGCGTCGTCTCGTTGCCCGCATACACCCGATGGATATTGGTCAAGAAGATGTTGCCGACAGGATTCGTGACCCGCACCTCGTCCTGAACATGCAACTTAAGTTGGAACTCGTCGCGCCAGTTCTGCCCAGCGAATCCGTTGTCTGGTAGAACGGGATCGTCCTTCAGAAAGATGCGGAGCCCTGCGAAATCCTTGTAAAGCCTGTCCAGCACGATGATGTTCGGTGCAATCACAAGGAAGTTCCGCGCCAGGTCGCTCTCTGCTTCGTACAGCTTGTGGAAATAGCACCAGGCTAGGACGAGACTCAACACCTTTGTCTTGCCTGCGCCCGTCGCCATCTTCACCACCCAGCGACGCCAGTCCTCATCGAACATCCCCGCAGATACCGACCGCGACTCCGACACCTTCATCAAGTCGTACTTGTCCTGCACTCCCGCCACGTCGTGCAGGTAGATGATTGTCTCCACAGCCTCACGCTGCGCGAAGTAATACTGAAACGCAGCCATGCTCCCGTCTGCCTGTGGAATCAGGTGTTCCGTCTCGAACCACCATTTCAGCAGCCATCGGCTCGTCTCGGCCGCCCCAGCGTAATCGCCGTCGCGCCATTCCTTCACCTTGCGACGGAGAGCCGGCACCATCGGCGGCATCAGGTGGTCCGCGCTTCGTTCGCGCAAAGCTTCATCCGCCGGAAACCACCGCTTGGCAGGGTCGAGGATCACGTAAGGCGAATCTGGAAACTCAGGATGCAGCCCCATCAGCGCTTCGCCTTTCCAGTTTCGATGGTCACTTCTACAATCGTCATCGTATCGTTTCCGAAGATGTCCACCACCTTCACGGCGATCTTGCGGCGTCCCGGCAGGCATTCCTTGTACACGCTCGTGAACTCCAGGGAACGATCGCGTTTGGTCCTGAAGCTCTGCCATTCATTCTCGAAGATGTAGTCGCCCGTCCAGACTTCTTCGTACGTCTCAAGTCCCATCTGGTCTGGCTCCATTCCGGCCAAAGACGGGTTCACTTCCGGCGATACTGCCTTGCGGATAATCTCTTTTTTGCTCTCGAAGTCGACATCCACCGCCCAGTAGTCGATCCAGTCCTTCCAGCTCTCCGTCAGCCGTTCCCGCGTAATGATGCCCTTGGCATCCTTGCTCACCTTTACAATCTGCCCGTTGTCCACGACGATCTTGCTTGCCTTGTCTTTAAGCGACGCCTCCGCCTGCTTTACCGAGTCTTGCGAGTAGAAGACGTTGAAGTCCGTGAGCTCCACCGCCACCTTGTTGCAGTCGTAACGCGGCGTCACTTCGATATAGCTCACGTCGTGAAACGCAACCTGGTTCTTCTCGACGGCCCGTTTGTCGAAGACTTCACGCGGAATGTACTTGGGCGCGATGTCAATACCTTTGGCGGAGGCATCCTGCAAGACGTTGGGAAAGAGCCCCATCTCGAACTCAAAGCCCAGGATGTCCACTCGGGTGATGCGCTTCTGCTTGCACTCGTGGATGACTTCTTCGACATACAGACGCGTCACAGGAAGGTTGACCGGACCGACGCTAACGAGGCGTCCCGCCTTCTTGCCGTGGAACGTTGCGAAGCCCGTCGTCTTCTCGGCACGGTAAGCCTTCAGAATCAAATGGAGGAAGTCCGCTTCCTTCCTCGCCAACTGCGCCGCTTGCTCCGCTTCACGGAGGTTCGTATTCACTTCGACATAGTGGGCACGCTCATACTTCCCAAGGTTAAGTATTTCGAAGGCCCGGTAGTTTTTGCCCGCAGCCTTCAATTCACGTTGTACGCCAATTAGCCGCTTCCTCGTGGTGTGCACCGCAAATTTGCCTAGATCGGCTAAGAGCCACTTACGGCCTAGCCTCTCTGCAGTAGCCGCCGCTGTACCGGAGCCACAGAAAAAGTCAGCAACTAGGTCTCCTTCGTTGCTGCTTGCCTTGATCACGCGTTCAAGTAGGGCTTCGGGTTTCTGGGTGTTGTAGTTCTCGTATTCGCCTCCCATCGAATTGATCACATCGATGTCATCCCAAAAGTCCGAAATGTAAACGCCCTTCGCCTCGTTGAGATAGTACTTAAGTTCTGGAACTCCTTCAGAGTTCCAGACAATAAGGCCATCATCATCGAGCTTTTCCAACACTTCTATGCCCTTCAACCAGTGCATACCATTTTTCCCACGACGATTCGGATCGACTCCACGCCAAACCTTGCCGGTCGCACCGGCCGACCTCCCGCTTGCCATCACCGGGACAAGGCGATACACGCCTTTTTCGTCACGGCGGCTGTAATGCTTCTTTGATGACTCCGAGTATTCACCAAATTGGGGATTGAAGGTATGCTGTCCGGACTTCGAGAAATACAGAATAAAGTCTTGGCTGTTCCGCCACTGAGTCTTAACGCCCGCTGAAAGCGCGGATCTCTTCCAAGAGATGACGTTTTCCACATGCGAAAAAACCTCTTCCATTATCGTTCTTAATGCACCGACCATTCTCCAATCGCAATGCAGATAAATGCTTCCATCGTCCGCCATCAAATCGCGCATCAGAATTAGGCGCTCATAGATCATGGCGATAAAGCTATCTGCACCCTTTCCCCAAGTGTCGCGGTAAGCAATCTCTTCAATAATGCTCGGCTTCTTCGTGAATGTTTCATCTCCAATTTCAATATCCATCGAAAAGTCCGCGCCCACGTCGAACGGCGGGTCGATGTAGATAAGCTTCAGTCCACCCTGAGCCTCAATCTCCTCACGCAGCGGCCCATTCTTCAGGCTGCTCAGGATCAGCTTGTTGTCGCCCCAAATCAGCTTGTTCGTCCATCCCTTCAACTGCCGCCCACGCTCATCGAATAGCCCCGTTTGTAATGCGGTATCTTCTGGTTTCTCGGCGCGCGGCTCATCCACCTGCTCGATCACCTGAAACGGCAGGACGACATTGGAAACCTCGTTCGTCTTCCCATTCCAGACAAGCTCAACCTCCCGCTTGTCCTCGAACAGCAAAAATCTGTACTTGTCAGGGACCGGCTTCCCTGCTTCGACCAACCGGATTACTTCCTGCTGCTCCTGCTCTGTCAACCGAGCCATTCGTTCTCCCTTGAGGCGTCGATGCGGCGCTGAACCGTGAGTTTCCATCATCTCAGATCAAGAAATAACGAAAGCACGAAATCCTTACTGGGGTATCGACCTCGATACACAAAAGACGCAATCGTTATTTCTGTAATAGACGAAAGGAACGCTTTCGTCCTATCGTTGGAGCATGGCAGTCATCGTGGGCATGGTTTCACAGAAGGGTGGCGTCGGCAAAAGCACCCTCTCCCGGCTTGTAGCGCGGGAGTATGCGCTGGCAGGGTGGACAGTCAAGATCGCCGACTTGGACGTTTCTCAGGGCACGAGCTTCAACTGGCAGTCACGCCGCTTGCAGTCCGGGATTGAACCCATCATCCCCGTGGAACGCTTTGGAACGGTCGAGCAGGCGTTGAAGATCGGCGGCCACTACGATCTGCTGATCTTGGACGGACCGCCCCACTCCACGGCGGGCACCCTCAAGATCGCCGCCGCTTCCCTGCTCACTATTCTTCCTACCGGCCTTTCGCTAGACGACTTGGAGCCATCCGTTCTGCTCGCCCACGAGCTGCGCAAACGAGGCATTCAAGCCGCGAAGATTGCCTTTGCTTTGTCGCGGGTTGGGGACAGCGAGTCGGAGATCGCCGAGGCCCGCGAGTACATCGCCCAGGCCGGATACCGGGTATTGTCCGGGAGCCTTCCCGAGAAGACCGCCTACCGGCGCGCGTCGGACGAAGGGCGCTCACTGACGGAGACGCGCTTCCCTTCTCTCAACAAGCGCAGCGACGAGCTTGCCCAAGGGATCGTTGACCTCATTACGCAGATGCAGAAGGGAAAGGCAG
>CAXTWP010000188.1:0-3449 GCA_964247945.1 uncultured Acidobacteriaceae bacterium
CCAAAAGTGAAGATTCTCTTTGTGGGCGATGTCTTCGGCTCCCCCGGACGCCACATCGTCCGCGAACATCTGCCCCACCTCCTTGAAACCCATCAGGTTGACCTGCTGGTCATCAACGGCGAGAACGCCGCCGGCGGCTTCGGCATCACGCCCTCATTGGCCGACGAACTCTTCGACCTCGGCGCGCACGTCATCACCACCGGCAACCACATCTGGGACAAGAAGGAAATCTTCGACCTGATGGCCGTCCCGTCGAACTCGCATGAGCGCGGCCGCCGCATCCTCCGTCCGGCCAATTACGCCCCTAAAACGCCGGGCTACGGCCTCTACCAAGGTACCCTGGCCGACGGCCAAAAGTACGCCGTCATCAACCTCCAGGGTCGCGTCTTCATGTCCGCGTGCGACGATCCCTTCCGCAAGGCCGACGAGCTGCTCGCCCAGATCGTTGGCGAGTCCGCCGCCAAGGTCATCCTCATCGACCTGCACGGCGAGGCGACGAGCGAAAAGGCCGCGCTCGGCTGGTATCTGGACGGCCGCGTCACTGCCCTGCTCGGCACCCACACCCACGTGCCGACCGCCGACGAGCGCATTCTGCCCAACGGCACCGCCTACCAGACCGACGTCGGCATGTCCGGGCCGTACGACTCCGTGATCGGCGTCGAGACCGAACTCGTCCTGAAGAAATTCCTCACCGGCATGCCCGGCAAGTTCGAGGCCGCTCGTGGCAACGCCAAGCTCTGCGCCGCCCTCATAACCTGTGACGGCGCCACCGGCCGTGCTTCCCACATACAGCGCATCATGCTGGGAGAATAGCCATGCAAACGCCCGCGGAGTCCGCTTACTTCGCCCCCCAAGAAGCCACCCGCTTCTACGCCACCCAGGGTGCTCTCTTCCTCATCGATCCCGCCCGGCTGCACACTCTTCTGGGCGATCAGGTGCTCGGTTCTGACCTGCTCAAGACACTCACCCGTAAGACCGAGCCGCATCAAGCCTATCGCGATGGAACGATCGTCCCCGCGCTCGGCGTCGACCAGACTTACTTCACGGTCACGGTACGCTCCACCAAGACTCCCGACGCGCCGCTGCCGCTCTCGCATATGCTTTTCTCGACGGGCTTTGTGCTTGGCACTGAGACGGGCGATCTCCTGCTTTGCAACACCGACCGTCTCCAGAACTGGTCGCCTGGGCATTTGCCGCGCAGCGGCGAAGATCATCTCCTCTCCAGCGTTGAGCGACCCATCCGCATCAGCCCCGGCTGGTACAGCGTTACGGTGGTTACAGGTCTCTGCGAACCCGGCTTCAGCCGCAACCCGGAGCAGCATCATGGCTCCTGCCATGAGGACGAGTGGGTGTGCGCCTTTCTCCTCGATCCCAAACCCGTTCAACCCACCTTCATCGCCGACCTGAACCTGCCGCTCGCTACATAGCAGCCGCCTTGTGCATCTTGCTTCAAGCTGGGGATCAGCTTTCTTGGCACTCCCAGAGATTACTTCTCAAGCTCGCTGATTGCCCTCAAGCTAATTACCTTTTGCTCCGATTGTTAACGTGAGCGCGCTCGCATCCATTTGCGCGGACTCTATACAGGAGCAGCCACATCCTCGCGCCTCTATCCTTCTCGTCCGCAAGCCTCGCTCCAAAGCCGCTCTTGACGACCGCAGCCGGAGAGAGCACGATGCCGGCAAAGGACGAACTATCATCATCCGCCACCACCACCGAGCTGCAGGATATGCTTCTCGCCGAGCATCTTCGTCTTCTCCAGGCCGGCTTTCACTTCGCGCCCGTAGGTCTTTGTTTTATTGATCTCAACCATCGCTACGTCACGGTTAACAGGTGCTTCGCCGAGATGTATGGCCTTCCCGTCGATTTCTTCATCGGCCGCACCGTGGTCGAAGCGTTACCTGCCGTGGCCGGCCAGATCATCGCTCAGCTTAACCAGAGCCTCGCCGCCGATTCCCTGGTCGAGATAGAACTGAAGACCCAGCGTTCGCCATCCTTCAGCGTGCCCGCCGACGACGAAATACTCACCTATTACTGCTGCGCTCAGCCTATGCGCGATACCTGCGGCACCATCGTCGGCCTTTCGGTCGCGTTGAAAGACATCACCTGGCGCAAGCGAGCCGAAGCCGCCCTCCGCGAGAGCGAGGAAGATCTACGCTACACGGTCGACCTCAATCCGCACATTCCCTTCACGGCGGACTCTGAGGGGAACATTCTCTTCCTCAGTCCGCGATTCCTCAGCATCACAGGGTTGACGCGCGAACAGGCGGACCTTCAAGGCTGGGTCGACGCCATCCATCCCGATCATCGCAGTCATGCGAACCTGGCCTGGCAGCACTCCGTCGCTACCGGCACCCCGTTTGACCAGACCTACCGCCTGCGTTGCGCTGGGGACGTATGGCGCTGGGTCCGCGGCCGCGCCTTTCCTCGTCATGGCGACCACGGCGGCATCCTTCGCTGGTACGGCACGCTCGAAGACATCCATGACCGCAAACTTCTCGACGAAGCCCTTCAACTCAAGACCGCTCGCCTGGAAGAAGTCTCGGCGCAGCTCGCCCTTCTGGTCCGCGAAGATCACTTGACCGGACTCGCCAACCGCCGCCACTTCGACGATGCCCTGGAGCGCGAGACCGCCCGGGCGCGCCGCTCTCGCCTGCCCCTCGCCCTCATCATGATCGACGTCGACCACTTCAAACGCTACAACGACACCTACGGCCACCCCGCCGGCGACCACTGCCTCCGCGCCGTCGCGCAGGCTCTCTGCAAGGTCCTACGCCGTCAAGGCGATCTGGCCGCCCGCTACGGAGGCGAAGAGTTCGTCATCCTGCTTCCCGACACACCCGAAGAAGGAGCATTCGAAGTCGCGCGCCACGCCAACGAAGCTGTACGCGCTCTCGCCATCTGCCATAGTGGCAGCAAGACCGGCATCCTCACTATCAGCGCTGGGGTAGCCATGGCAGAACCTGACCAGCATCCCGTTTCCATCGCCAACCCGCTCGAGCTCGTGCAAGCCGCCGACCAAGCCCTCTACGCCGCCAAGAGCAGCGGCAGAGACCAGGTCGCCGGACCGAATACGTTGCATGCGCGATTGAGCTCCGAACACGCATCGCGTTAAGTACAATGGCCCATCCTGAGTATTCAGTATGGGCCATCCTGTACGATCCGCGACCTTACTAACGACGCCTGACCGGAGTCGCTTTTTTTACCGGAGCCTTCTTCGCCACAACGGCACCATCGCTCATCGTGATCATCAGCGGACTTTGCGCATAGGAAGCATACGTTCCCGTAAGCGTCACCTTATCTCCCACTGCGGGAACGGTCTTCAATGGTTCCTTCATGCTAAAGGTAAAGTCTGCCACCTTTGGGGTTGCCTGCAAGGCGTCATCCGACACGGCTACCGTCAGCGTACTCTCCGACGCCGTGACCACCACCGCGTTGGGGATCTCCACTTC
>CAXTWP010000188.1:3459-5880 GCA_964247945.1 uncultured Acidobacteriaceae bacterium
CTCCACTTCCTTGCCCTTGATGGTTGCAAAAACCTTGTCCGCGTCCTCCGAACTCCCGTTCTGCAGGATGAACTCCTTATCGCTCAGCGCCAGCGTCGCCAGGTCGGCGGTGCTCGCCACCGTCTGGTGCGCGATGTCGGCCGGCTTCGGTGCCGGGGTGACGCTGCTCGCGAAGCTGTCCGGCGGGTTCAGGTTGTCCTTGGCCACCGCAACCACGGCATCATACCCGTCCGCGCTCCCGTGGTACTTCTTGTAGCAATACTGGGCCGTCGGCAGCATTTGCGACTTGTACGGCTCCGGCGCATACGCCACAAAGCGTGCCACGTAAAATGTGCAGTTCAGCAGGTCCGGCGGAGTCGACTGAAGATATGCCGATCCCAGGAAAAATGTATCTTGCAGGATCGGTCCGGGAGCGGTTGTCTGCGCTACCGGTACCGACGCCAGCTCCTGCTTGAAGTTAGTGATCGCCGTCGCCGTGTCCTTCTTGTTCAACGCCGCCGTGCCGATCGCGCTGTAGAAAATCGGCGTCGACGCCGTCTTCAGCGCGGTGTAGTCGGCATCGCTCATCTCCGTTGGCTTGGTGGCCGCGAGCCCCTTGGTCGCATAGTCAGCCGCCTTATCGAGCGCCGCCTGCTTCGCCGTCGCATCAGTCAACTGGTCCGCACTCTGTTTGCGGAAGTACACCTCGAACGTCAGCGCGCGTAGGTTGTTCGGGTCGGCCGCCAGCAGGCGGTCCGCCGCATCCAGCGTCTTCGCCGGATCGAATTGGCTGTACGCCAGCATTAGCTGCTGGAGCGTGTCCGTCTTCACCGCGGACTGCGGATAGGCCGCGAGGTAAGCCTCAAGCGCCGGAGCTTTGGTCTGCGGCGTCGTCTGGCTGATCGCGTCGTTATAAACCTTGTACTCCGCCGGCGACATTTGGACACCGCCACCGGCCTGCCCCGCCGCGGCCGCTTGCGACGCGAACGGGTTCCCAAGCGCCGCCGCCCACAGGGTTTGCGCCACCGGTGCTGTACTTGCAACCGCGACGAGCGCGACGACCGTCCGGAGAGATGCAACAACTGCCTTCTTCATGCCACGCTCCTCATATCCCATCAAATCAAATGCCGCCGGTGGTCCGGGGTCAACAACAGCCTAACTCATTGTTTGCATTGTTCGCTTATCTCTTTGCCATGGAGGCACAGACTTAATAGGCGGATACTGCGGATTATAGAAAGCGATTCCCGCCAACGCAAATGCGCTCTCCCGGCAACGTGACGGCAACGAACGAAAGTAGGTACCGCAGCTTGGATAGGTCTCTGCTGTAGTCTCGCTGCGCTCCGGCCCGTGACCGCACGCGCGATCCCGGCACCTTTGGACCTTCCTCGTTTATTGACGCGCAAACCGCCTCGGCAGAAAAGCGCTCAACACATCACCCTGTTTATGGCCGAACTATCTGCATCGCAGACCTATTTGTAGGGTTTCAGCTTCCTTATCCACAACATGCGGGGTTGAAGATGTTGATTCCGTCCCCGTCCTCCACTACATTGGCATCAGCCACATCGACCACTCGGACGGCTGACTATGAAAGGTCCGCTAGCTTGCTCAAGCTCAAGAAAGTTCAGATTCTCGGTTTCAAGTCTTTCTGCGACCGTACCGAGGTCCAGCTCGCCGGTGAAGGCATAGCAGCCGTCGTCGGTCCCAACGGCTGCGGCAAGTCCAACATCGCCGACGCCATCACCTGGGTCCTCGGTGAGCAGTCGGCCAAGTCACTCCGCGGCATCAAGATGGAGGACGTCATCTTCGCCGGCACACGTGACCGCAAGCCCACCGGCATGGCTGAGGTTTCGCTCACCCTCGTCGACCCCGAAGTCTACGACAATGCCACCATCCACCCGGACGAAGCCCTCGTCGAACCCGGCGTCGTCGCCATCGACTCCACCAACGCCAACGACTGGGACGAGACGGCTCTTCGCACCCAGCGCGCCGAAGAGACCGAAGAGGCCGTCACCGAGGCTCAGCCCGGCACGATCATCGAAGGCGAAGCAGAGGCCGCTAAGCACTCGGACACCAGCGTTGTTCTTAAGATCCGCCGTCGAAAATTGGGCCGCGCACCCGTCCGCGCGGGCGAGCTGACCATTACCCGTCGCCTCTTCCGCACCGGCGACTCCGAATACCTCCTCAACGGCAAGATCTGCCGCCTCCGTGACATCCAGGACATCTTCATGGGCACCGGTCTCGGCGGTGAGACCTACGCCATCATCGGTCAGGAGCGCATCGGACAGCTCCTCTCCTCAAAGCCCCTTGATCGCCGCTCCATCATCGAAGAGGCCGCCGGCATCACCCGCTTCAAGACCAAAAAGCGGCTCGCTGAACTGCGCCTCGAAGCGGCCCGCCAGAACCTATCCCGTGTCGACGACATCTTTGAAGAAGTTGCCAAGC
>CAXTWP010000189.1:0-3469 GCA_964247945.1 uncultured Acidobacteriaceae bacterium
AAGCCCTGACCCTGAGTTTTCTCAAGGGCGCAGATGGCGATCTTGACGTTGGGGCTTACCTGGAAACGGATGAAGTTCGCGGGCGGCGGCTCCGGAGTAAAGATGGCGGGTGGCTGACGCATGCGCGCGACGATCTGGGTAGACGTTGCGGCGAGCGATTTGCCGGTGCGGAGGAAGAAGGGCACACCTTTCCAGCGCCAGGAGTTGAGATAAAGGCGAAGAGCCACGTAGGTCTCGACCTGCGAGTCCTTGTGAACGCCGGGCTCGTCGAGATAGCCGCGGAACTGGCCGCGGACGATGTCCTCGGGGGCGAGGGGCTGGATGGCGCGGAGGACCTTGACGCGCTCGTCGCGGAAGAGCTCCATCTCGATGCCGGGAGGCGGCTCCATGGCGATGTTGGAGAGCAGTTGCATGAGGTGGTTCTGGACGACATCGCGGAGCGCGCCGACGCCGTCGTAGAAGGCCCCCCGGCCCTGAACCCCGAAGCTCTCGGCCATGGTGATCTCGACCGACTGGATGTGATGGCGGTTCCAGATCGGTTCAAGGAAGGAGTTGGCGAAGCGGAAGTACAGAAGGTTCTGGACGGCGTTCTTGCCGAGGTAGTGGTCGATACGGAAGACGTCCTGCTCAGGAAAGAAGGAATTGACGGTGCGGTTCAGGGCCTCGGCGGAGGCGAGATCGTGGCCGAAGGGTTTTTCGATGACGATGCGAGCTCCGTTCGCGCATCCCGCGTCCTTCAGCTGTTGCATGACGGCGGCGAAGAGGGAGGGCGGGATGGCCAGATAGTGGATGGGGTGCCTGGCGGAGCCGCACTCCCGACGGACCTGCTGGAAGGTGGCGGGGTCGGCGTAGTCGCCGTCGACGTAACGGAGGCGCTCGAGCAGCTTGGGGAAGCCGAGAGGGTCGAGGCCGCCGTGCTCCGTGACGCTCTGGCGGGCGCGTTCCTTGAACTGGTCGAGGTTCCAGCCGGACTTGGCGACGCCGACGACGAGACTGGGCAACTTATCATTCCGGGCGAGGCGCTGGAGCGAAGGAAAGATTTGCTTGAAGGCAAGATCGCCGGTTGCGCCGAAGAAGACGAGAGCATCGGAGAGTACAGGGTCCACGGGATAAGCCTCGTTCAGTTCCATTCTGGTGACCAATCGTGAGATGCAGGGGAAAGCGAGAGTGAAGCCGTCTGCTTTCAATACCCTTGCAGGCATCCCGTTCCGATGTTGGCGCTTCCTAAGGAGTTGGAGAACTCCCTCATGGCACGTCCTTACTGGTCGGGGCAACTGCGTATTTCGCTGGTGTCGTTCGGCATCAAGCTGTTTACGGCGACGGAGACGAAGAGCGAGATTCGCTTCCATCAGCTAAACCGTAAAACGGGCGAGCGGATCAAGTACCAGAAGACCTCAGGGGACGCAACGAGCGGAGAGCAGAGTTCGGTGCAGATGTCGGACATCGTGAAGGGGTACGAGTATCGCAAGGGCGAGTATGTGCAGATTGAGCCGAAAGAGATCGAGAACCTGCGCATTCCGTCAAAGACGACGCTGGACGTGACGCAGTTCGTGGATGAGGCGGAGATCGATCCGGCATTCTTCGAGAAGCCGTACTTTGTCGCACCGGAGAACGACGCGCAGACCGAGGCGTTCGCCGTGGTGCGCAAGGCGCTGCTGGAGACGAAGAAGGTGGCCTTGGGGAAGATTGCGTTCGGTGGACGGGAGCACCTGGTGGCGATCTCCCCGGCGGGCGATGACGCGATGCCCGGGATGATGGCGTACACGATGCGTTATGCCGAGGAGTTGCGCAAGCCGGCAGAGTTTTTCGGCGACATCAAGAAGACGGCCATCGATGAGGATCAGCTGGCGATGGCGAAGGAACTGATCCAGCGCAAGGTGGCGAAGTTTGCGCCTGAGAAGTTCAAGGATGAGTACGAGGCAGCGCTGCGGGCGTTTGTCGAGGCGAAGGTGGAGAACCGGCCGGTGGAGCAGGATGAGCCGGCGGCAAAGGCACCCAAGGTGGTAAGCCTGATGGACGCGCTGCGGAAGAGTGTGCAGGGGGTTGGTGCGGAAGAGTCTGCGCCGCCGGCAGCCGCTTCCTCCTCGAAGAAAAAACCCACCGCCGAAGCCACGAAAGGCATTGCGCTGGTAAAGGATGGGCCGGCGAAGAAGGCCGCCAGAGCGCGGAAGACGGCTTAGTCTGCAGGTACAAAACACTGGATTCCCTTCGGGAATGACAAACCAAAAGGCCAAAGCGGCGGCAGAGACAACGCGGGATGACCCGCACACGGCTGCTGATGCTGTTGATGAGCAGTTGGCGCGGTATCGCTCCATGCGGCATTTTGACGTGACGGCTGAGCCTGCGGGTGGGCACGGGGCCCAGGCGTTGCAGCGGCTGCCCTTTGTGATCCAGAAACATGCGGCGACGCGGCTGCACTACGACTTCCGGCTCGGGTGGAACGGGGTGCTGAAGAGTTGGGCGGTGGCGAAGGGGCCGAGCTACTTTGTAGGGGACAAGCGGCTGGCCGTTGAGGTGGAAGATCACCCGATGGAATACGGCGGGTTCGAGGGGATCATCCCCAAGGGCCAGTACGGCGGCGGCACCGTGATGGTGTGGGACCAGGGAACGTGGGAGCCGCAGGCCGGACACACGGATGTGAACGCCGGGCTGCGTGACGGATCACTGAAGTTCGTCATGCACGGCACCAAGATGAAAGGCAAGTGGACGCTCGTCCGCATGGGCGGCAAGGCGGCCCACGAGGGGAAGCCGAACTGGCTGCTGATCAAGGAGCATGACGAGTTTGAGCGGCCGAAGGATGCGCCGTGCATTACGGAGGAGGCTCCGGCGAGTGTGGTAACAGGGCGGGATCTGGAGGCAATCGCGAAGAACGAAGACCACGTATGGAACTCGAAGGAGACGGCGGGGACCGGACGGGCCTGGTATCGCATGGAGGATGGGCCGGGAGCGGACGCGGAGTCGAAAGGCAAGGAGCAAAAGCAAAAGAAGACGCAGATTCCCCTCGGGAATGACAAACAAGAAAAACAAGGGCAAGGACAAAAGCAGCGGCGGGAGGCGTTTCCGGAGGTGGCGGGCGCTCCCAGGGAGGCTTTGCCGGAGTTTGTGACGCCGCAGCTGGCGATGCAGGCAGCGGAGGCTCCCGTGGAGGCGGGCTGGCTGCATGAGTTGAAGCTGGACGGCTACCGGATGCAGGCGCGCAAGGACGGCGCGGACGTGCGGATGCTGACCCGCACGGGTCTTGACTGGACGCACCGGATGAAGACGATCGCTGCGCAGGTGGCGGCGCTGCCGGTGGAGACGGCGGTGCTCGACGGCGAGGTGGTGGTGCTGGCGGAGAACGGCGCGACGAGCTTTGCGGACCTGCAGGCGGCGTTCCAGGAGGGGGTGCGGAAGCCGCTGACGTATTTCGCCTTCGATCTGTTGCACCTGGACGGGCACAACCTGCGCGGGGTGACGCTGGTGGAACGGA
>CAXTWP010000189.1:3479-5876 GCA_964247945.1 uncultured Acidobacteriaceae bacterium
CGGCGGTGCGGGCGCGGGTGCTCGCGGGCGCGGGCGACTTTGTGAGGTTGAGCGAGCATCTGGAGACAAGCGGCGCGACCATGTTTACCAAGGCCTGTGAGCTGGATGCCGAGGGTATCATCTCGAAGCGGGCGGCGAGCCGGTATGTGGGTGGGCGGACGGGCGATTGGCTCAAGCTGAAGTGCATCCACGAGCAGGAGTTTGTGATCGGCGGCTTTACGATGCCGGAAAAAAGCCGCGCGGGGACGCAGGCGGTTGGGGCGCTGCTGCTGGGGTATTACGAGGGCAAGCGGCTGGTGTACGCGGGGCGCGCGGGCACGGGGTTTACCCAGAAGACGCATAAAGCGATGCGCGGGAAGATGGATGCTCTACGGCAGGAGGTTTGTCCGTTTGACCGGCCGCCGGCGGAGGCGCGCAAGGGTGCGATCTGGGTGAGGCCGGAGCTGGTGGCGCAGGTGCGGTTTGCGACGTGGACGGCGGAGAATCTGCTGCGTCAGGCGTCGTTCAAGGGGTTGCGGGAGGATAAGGCGGCGGCGGAGGTGCGGAAGGAAGTGGCCGGCGCGGCCGAAACAGCGGTGGCCCAGGCAGAACGCGGATTTTCTTCAGGAATGACAGACAAGAAGGGCAACAGCAAGGGCACGCCCTCCAGGAAATCTGCGGAGCATGCGCCGGTGCGGTTGACGCATCCGGCGAAGGTGCTGGACGAGCCGTCGGGGCTGACGAAGCAGCAGCTGGCGGACTACTACTGGGCAGTTGCGGCGCGGATGCTGCCGCATATCGCGGGCCGTCCGCTCTCGCTGGTGCGATGCCCTGAGGGGAGCGAGAAGCCGTGCTTCTACCAGAAGCATGTGAATCATATGCTGCCGCCGGGTATCAGCTCGGTCGACGTGCCCGACAAGAAGACGGGCAAGCGCGAGCCGTACATTACGCTCGATAGCGTGGAGGCGCTGGCGGGGCTGGCGCAGATGGGGGTGCTGGAGGTGCATCCGTGGGGGTCGCGCAACGGCGACCTGGAGCACCCGGACCGGATTACGATCGACCTCGACCCCGACGAAGGGCTGGCTTGGGAGACACTGGCGGCGAGCGCGGCGGAGGTGCGGAAGCGGCTGAAGGCGCTGGGGCTTGAGAGCTATTTGAAGACCACCGGCGGCAAGGGCCTGCACGTGGTGGTGCCGGTCAAACCGGAGTACGACTGGGCGGTGGTGAAGCAGTTCGCCCATGCCTTTGTGCTGCGGATGGAGAAAGAGCGGCCATCGCTTTACCTGACGAAGATGACGAAGGCGGCGCGGAAGGATCGCATCTATCTCGACTACCTGCGAAATGAGCGGGGAGCGACCGCCGTGGCGGCCTACTCAACGCGGGCGCGGGCGGGCGCGCCGGTGTCGCTGCCGCTAAGCTGGGCAGACCTGAAGCTGGCGGAACGACCGGTGTTCCGGGCGGCTGAGTTTGGGGAATGGAAGGGCAGGCTGGCGCGCGATCCCTGGAGGGCGATGACGGAGGTAAAGCAGTTCATTGGGGCGGAAGTCTTCAAAGAGTTGCGGGTGGCGGTGTAACCGTTGAGACCGCGAGCAGGATGTCTGTGGCCAGTGTAGCGCTCGCTAATACTTGAACCGATATCGCACCTCCGCAAAGATCTCCCGCGGATCGTTATAGTGGAACCCACCAAAGGTGAGGCTGTTGTCCAGCAGCACCCGCCGGTTGGCCACGTTCGTCGCCGTCACCGACGCAGTGGTCCGGTCTCCGAAGCTCTTCCCAACGGAAAGATCAAACGTCGTATGCTCCGGCAGATAATTGTTGGGGTAGGGCGTGGCAGGGTCGGGGTTCCCGTTGGTAAATCCCGAGCCGTATGCGAGATTGCTCGAGATTATGATGCGCAGCGGCAGCGTCGCGTTCCAGCCGGCGTTGAACGTATTGCGCTGATCGTGGTCAACCGGGCGGTACCCCGGATCGACATCACACTGTGGCGATCCGATGGGCGCGCACACCAGGCCGCCGGTAACCGCGCCGCGCTGCTCAGCGATCTGGTTCGAGTACGCCAGATGCCCCTGGCCCCAGCGTCCCAGGCGAGGCGACCTGACCGTGATCTCCCACGCCCGCACCAGAGCGCCATCGACCGTGACGGGATAGTAGAGGCTGGAGTCGCCGATGTTGGCGTGATCAAGGAAGTTGTTCACGCGCGTCTTGAACGTGTCCGCGTCGATCATCCATCCATCCCGTGAGCCTTCCGGGCAGCGGAATCTGGACCCCGAACTGGTGCTCCTCGTCACGCTCGCCGTGCAGCGGTAAAAAGTCCGTATCGTTCGCCTGCGCAAACTGGATCACCGGACCGCTCGCCGTCAGCAGCGGCGGCGGCTGATAGAACCGCCCGTAAAATCCACGGAACACCCAGCCCAGCCG
>CAXTWP010000190.1:0-3075 GCA_964247945.1 uncultured Acidobacteriaceae bacterium
CCCCGCGCATATCCCACCGATCCAACGCCGCGCCCGCGGCCGCACCAGTTGCCCGGAGGCCCGGACCCCTCTGCCAAACGGCGGAGGCGCGGCCGACATCTCCTGCGCCGCGCCGCACATCGAGCAGAACCGCGACCCCGCTTCCATCTGCTTACCGCATTTGCCGCAAAACATAGATCGCTCCCGAAGACATCATCCTTACATACGTCCGCCTCGCCGGAAAGTTCAACCCGCTACTTGCCCGTATACGGCTTTTTGACATACTGCCGCGCCAGGTCCGCCTGCGACTGGTCCCCGCCGCCCGCCGCCGCCATCTGGTACTCGCGCAGCGCGCCCGTGCGATCGTGCAGCAAGTCAAGCATCTCGCCCGCGTTCAACTGCGCGCGCTTGCGCAGCCAGTCGCTCGAGTTCGGCTGCTCGGACGCCTCCCGATAGTGCTTCGCCGCGTCCTCGATATTGTTCTGCCCGCGCTCCGTATCGGCCAGCCCAAACCATGCCAATTGCAGCCGAGGGTCGACGAAGTACCCCGGCTTGCGCGCGTCCGCCAGCACAGCCCGGTAGATGGCGATTGCCCCCGGCCCGTCGCCCTTGTCCTTGGTCAGGTTGGCCTCCTCCAACCGAAAAAGATAATCGTGCGGGAACTCCGCCGCCAGCGTATGCTGCACCGCCAGCGCCTCCGCGTAGCGGGCGTCGTGCCGCAAAAACAGCGACAGCGACGTCCGCGACTCCACCCGCGTCACAATGCCGCCCGCCGCCGCCTGCCGCAGCAGGTCCAATCCCTTCTCCTTACTGCCGCCCACACCCGCAATCCCAACCATCAGCCGCACAAATCGCGGCAGGCTCGCCACCGCAAACTGCTGAATGCCGACCGCCATCTTCGCATCCTGATACTCCGGGTCGAGCTTCAGCACCTCCTCGCTGTCGTTCCGCGCCGCCAGCCCCTGCCGCGCCGCCGAAACAAAGCTATGGTCGGCCAGCGTGATAAACGCCGCATGCATCCCCCGCGCGTAACCTCGGGCAAACCACGCATTCCTGTTCTTCGGGTCGGCCTTGATCTGCTGATCGCACAGCCCGATGGCCGCGTCCGTCACCGCCTCAATCCGCCTCCGCGCCGCCTCGTCGATCGTGACGGTCCGCTTCGTGCTCAGGAACGAATCGTGCGCGTAGTACGTAGTGTCCAGCAGATCCTGGTGATACAGTTCGCGAAAGATCAGCACCATCAGCACGTAATCCAACGCCATCGCGCTCTGCGGGTTGACCTTCTGCACCGCGTCGAACATCGCCAGCGCGCGATCGTAGTCAAGGTTATAGAAGAGCACATGGGCATCCCGCACCTGCGGCGTGAGGTTGATCGGATCGGTATGCTGCGCCGCACCGGAAGATACGCCTGTCTTTTCCGGCTGGCCGCGGACCGCGGTCCATGAACTCAACATCCATACAAGCGCGATTATCACGCTGCGCCTATGCCGAGCACCTCGCCACGCTTGCGGCACTCCCGCTATTCGCCGGTTCTCCCATCCATTCCTCGCCGTGCCCACATCTGTCAAAATCCTGATCGCCATCTTTCCTCATGTTGATGTCGCTGCCTGAAGCAGACACGTACACTGTATCGAACCCCGCACCCGTATCCGGTGCCACGCAAGCAGGTCGAGCACATCGCCATGTCGAGACTTCAATTGCTGCAGTTGCTGGTCAGTCAGGCGCGCGCCAACGGGTTTCAGTTCAAGCGATGGTACATCACTCAACTGGGTATGCCCTGGATCAACCCCACCCAGGCAGTTGCCACCCTCGCCGAGCATCATCTCTATTATGCGCTGCTCTTTTCGCATGAGTTCGCCACGCACTTCTGGAAAGCCGGCACCCGCATCACCTTCCAGGTTCCGCCGCAGACCTTCACCCGCCGCCTCGCCGATGGCCGCGTAGGCATCGTCCATCGCAAAGGCTTCATCCGGCGCAGCGCCCGGGAGAACGCCTGGCGCTACCACCTGAAGGAGATGGCCGCAGCCGAAGACCCGCTTCGCTATATGCGCCGCTATCTCCGCGTCTCCGAAGACGTAGACCCGGACACTGCGTTGTTAAAAGAGCCGGACCAACTTAACTAGCGTGGCCACGCAACGCGTGGATCTGCCGCAGATGGTGCCGGCCATGCATCAGGTGAAAGCGTCGCCAGCCCTGCACGCTCATCGGGCCAAGCACCGGGTGCACGATCGCGGCTTGCCCGCCAAATAGCCGCTCTGCCGCCGCTGCCGCCGCGTCGAGGCGCTCCAACTCCGAACGCGCCCTCGCCGCCAGTGCTTTCCCACTCTGTGGCTCGGCGTCGGCCGTCGGTTCTGTGTTACCAGGCGCCTTCCGTCCTTTGGGAAACATACCCAGTGTGCATATATAGAACTGGCCAAGACGATCAGCCAGCGTCGGCTCAGTCCGCGTCGCCGTTCCTTTCGCCGCGCGCGCCTCGAAGTTTTGCGCGGTCAACGTATACGTGATCAGTAGATGCTCGGTAATCTGCTGCACGCTCCAGGCATCCGGCTTCGGTCGCCGCTGCGTCTGCTCTGCGCTCAGGTCCGCGATTCCGGAGGCAAGCCCCTCGTGCAGCGCGTTCAAGGTGGTATGCATCGTGGAGGTCAGCATACTGGAGCGGACGGTCTACTTCAACTGTGCCAACGCCCGTTGTGCCACGCCGCGCTTGTCTCCCACCGGGTCAAGCTTTAGATAGAGCGCGTACTCGGTCGCCGCCTCGTCCTTCTTCTGTAGCTTTTGAGCGGCCTGTGCCAGCGCAAAGTGGCTCTCCGCATCGTCCGGCAGGGTCTTCGTGGCGTCCTTCGCCCGTAGATACGCCGCCTGAAAGTTGCCTCGATCCGTATAGAACTTCGCCACGTCCAGATCTTCCGTCACCCGCTCATCCGGCGTCAGCGCGGACACCTTCGGCAGCGGCCGCCGCCCCTTCGGCAAAGCTCTTGTACCCTCCGCGCTCTCCGGCTTGTCCGCGTCGCCACCTGGAGCCGAGTCCGAGCTACTGCTTGAACCGCTGGAACCGGAGCCGCTGGAACTAGAGCTGCCGTCCGGAGCGTCCGGCAC
>CAXTWP010000190.1:3085-5835 GCA_964247945.1 uncultured Acidobacteriaceae bacterium
AAGGAAATGGATCGGCTGTCTTGGCTGCGCCAGAGCCGGCGTCGGGCGTCGCCGGAGGCGCCTTGTGCGGAGCATCGCCGGGAAAAGGAAACGCCTCCGCTGCCGGTTTGTCGGCCGTGGGCGCGTCTCCCGGGAACGGAAACTGCTCCGCGGTCGAAGCTCCACCCTCAGGCTTTGCAGCGGCGGCGGGCGGTGGACACACCACCGGCTTCGCCTTGGGATCGATCGGCAGATCGGGCACCGCGCTCGACGGCTTCACCGCGCACGGGTCCACCGTCAACGGTGGTGGCGGCGGCGTATACCGCTGCGCCGATCCCATGGCCGGGACCGCCAGCGCCGCAAGCACGCCCGGAAGGTAAGAGCTACGTGTCATCCTCCTCAGGATACCTTCGCACCACCCCGTACACGCTCTTTTGCCCCGTTCCGTGTAGCTGGTTTTGGTACAGTGACCTATGCTCCCCGGACTTGTCATCCGCTCCTCCTCTATCCACGCCGCCGGCTGCTACACCACCCGCGCCATCCGCAAGGGCACCCGCGTCTGTGAGTATGACGGTCCGCGCATGACAAAGGAGGTTGCCGACCTCCGCTACGCCGAACGCTTCGTTACCTACCTCTTCGGTTACGGCGAAGGCAACATGGTCATCGACGGCTTCGGCACGGCCATGTTCATGAACCACTCCTGCGCGCCCAACTGCGAGACCGAGGACGACAACGGCCACATCTACGTCACCGCCCTGCGCGACATCGCCCCCGGCGAAGAGCTCGTCTACGAGTACAACCTCTACGACTCCGACGACGAGGTCGGCACCTGCCACTGCGGCGCACCCAATTGCAAGGGCACCATGTTCTCCCCGCTCGAACTCGAGCGCCGCGCCAAGCTGGCCCGCAAAGCCGCCGAGAAGGCCGCCCGCAAAGAAGCCCGCAGCCGTGCTAAGTAAAGCGGCTGTAGCGAAAGACATGCGGCGAGGTAGCCTGACTATGCTCGTGGCGAATGCTTTAAGCGCAACGTATTACGTCTCCGTCGTCACGACTTCTCACATCTGGTGGATACCAGCGGAGCGCAAGGCCGGTATTCACTCCGTTACAGGCGAGCCGTTCATCTGGGCGATCGCAGTCGTGCCGATCTTTGCCTTGTTTTTCCTCGCGGACTTAATTTGGGGTGCGCTGATCGTTCAGTATCGGGATTGGCGGAGCGGCCGCTTCTGGCTGTCGGCAGGGGTTATCTGGATAGTCGCTTTGTGGATCGACTTCGCGCATCATTGATGCTCTGAGCGGAAGGCGCAGGCACGTTTACCATCAAACCAGAATGCCCACCCCCTTAGGCGACTGGATCGGCTTCCACGTAGCACTCATCCTCCTCCTCGCAGTGGAACTCCTCTACGCTCGCCGCTCCCCTCACGCCCGCCAGACCAAATCCATCGTCGAGACTGCCTTCTGGGTCGCCGCCGCGCTCGCCTTCGCCGGCTTCATCCTGCGCACCCTTGGCAGCGCCTCGGCGGTTGAGTACCTCGCCGGCTACGCCATCGAGGAAGCCCTCTCGATCGACAACCTCTTTGTTTTCCTCCTGCTCTTCAAGCTCTTCCAGATCGAGCCGGCCCGCCAGCCCAAGCTCCTCTACTGGGGCGTCGCCGGAGCCATCGTCATGCGCGGAGCCTTCATCGCCGCAGGCCTCGGTCTGCTCACCCGCTTCCACTGGATCGGCTACGTCTTCGGGGCCATCCTGCTGTTCGCCGCCATCCGCCTCCTGCTGCCCGAGAAGAAGCGCGCCCAGGATGCACCCCCCGCATGGCTCGCCTGGATCGCCCGGCTCCATCCCGTCTCGCTCCGCCAAGACTGCTTCTTCGTCGTCGAACACGGCCGCCGCACGATGACCATGCTCTTCCTCGCCCTCGTCGCCATCGAGATCACCGATATCGTCTTCGCGCTCGACTCCATCCCCGCCGTGCTCTCGATCACCCGCCACCCTTTCGTCGCCTACACCTCGAACATCATGGCCGTCATGGGCCTCCGCTCCCTCTACTTCCTGCTCGCGCACCTGCTCACCAGGCTGCGCTTCCTGCACTACGGCCTGGCCGCGGTGCTCGCCTTCGCCGCCCTCAAAATGCTCGCCACGCCGCGGATCGAGGCCCGCCCGCTCGCCTCGCTCGGCGCTATCGTGCTGCTGCTCGGCGCCACCGTCGCCGCCTCGCTGCTTCTTCCCGCAAAGGAACTCAGCAAGCCTTAGCCTGACTGCGGCACACTCACTTCAAGGAGAATTCCCATGCCCACGAATCCCAGCCTCTTGAAGACCGTCCGCCAGGTGCATCTCTACTTCGGCGTCTTTATCGCCCCCGCGCTGCTCTTCTTCGCCTTCACCGGCTTCGTCCAGACTTTCAGCCTGCACGAGACCACCCGCGGCAGCAACTACCAACCGCCCAAGATCCTCGTCGAACTCGGCCAGCTCCACAAAAAGCAAACGCTCGTCGTCCCCGAACGACGCCCACCCGCCGAAAAGCCCCGCGATACTGCCACTCCCGCAAGCCATGCGCCGGACCCCACGCCTAAACCCGGTCCGCAGCCCAAGGCCCCGCAAAAAAACCTCTGGCCCATGAAGCTCTTCTTCGCCTTGGTCTCGATCGGCCTCTTCACCTCGACCCTCACCGGTCTCTACATGGCCTACACGTTTATCCGCCACAAGCCGTTGGTCACCGGCGTCCTTGTCGCCGGTATCGTTATCCCTATCCTTCTGACCTTTGTCTAATCCACAAACC
>CAXTWP010000191.1:0-4755 GCA_964247945.1 uncultured Acidobacteriaceae bacterium
CCGCGCTTCAGCATCTCAGCCGCCACCTGATCGACCACGGTCGCCTTGCCGTCGACCTTGTCCTGCTTGGTGTTCAGCGGCTCGCGCGTCCCGCGGTCCCGCACCAGTTCGACCGCCCAGAACAGGCCCATGCCCCGCACGTCGCCGATCGATGGATGCTTCGGGATCAACGCCCGCAGCTTTTCGCCGAGGTACTCGCCCATGACGCGTGAGCGCTCGACCAGATCAAGCCGCCGCATCTCGCGGATCGCCGCCACCGCCGGCGCGAGCGTCATCGGGTGCGCCTCATACGTATGGCCGTGCGAGAAGAAGTGGTCTTCAAAATATTCGGCGATCTTCGCCGTCGTCGCGCACAGCCCCAGCGGCACATACGCGGAGGTGATCCCCTTCGCCGTCACCAGGATGTCCGGCTTGACGCCCCAGTGGTCCATCGCGAACCACGCGCCCGTGCGTCCCCAGCCAGACATAACCTCGTCGGCGATCAGCAGCACGCCATGCCGGTCGCAGATCGCGCGTAGCCGGGGCATGTACTCGGGCGGCGGAATCAACACACCATTCGTCCCTACGATGGGCTCGACCAGCACCGCCGCCACATCGTGTTCGTTCTCGATCATGTGTTCCAGGTAGTCCGCGCAGGCTATGTTGCAGCCGGGATAGGTGTGCTTGATCGGACATTTGTAGCAGTTCACCTCCGGCGCGAAGACGAAGCCCTGGCCCTTGCCGCCCGGCTCCATCGCCCAGCGGCGCGGATCGCCCGTGGCGGCAATCGAGGCCATCGTAGACCCGTGATACGACCGGTAGCGCGCGACGATCTTCGTCTTGCCGGTAAACATCCGCGCGATCTTGAAGGCGGCCTCGTTGGCCTCGGTGCCGGAAGTGGTGAAGAAGAACTTCACCAATCCCTCGGGCAGCACGTCCAGCAGCAAACGGCTCAGCTCCGCGCGTGTATCCGTCGCGTACGAGGGCGCGGCATACGGCAGCGCTCGCGCCTGCGCGACGATCGCCTCGATCACCGCCTGGTTCTTATGCCCCAGGTTGACGCACATCAGCTGCGAAGAGAGATCGAGATAACGCTTGCCGTTGCCGTCCGTGAAGTAGCAGCCCTCCGCGTCGACGATGTGCATCGGGCTCCAGCTCTTCTGGTAGCGCCAGGTCCCATAGTTCAGCCGCTTGGTCCACGCCGAAACCTCCGCAGTAGTCAGCGGAGCGCTGCCGGTCCCTTGATCGGCAATCATCGCATCGGCAATCATCACGGTCTCGCTCATCGATCGTCCTCGGAGTGACTCCTGCTGCATTGAAAATACCAGAAGCAATCGCTGACGGAGCGCTGCGGCTTCTGCGGGTTGCTTCTGCTTCGGCGATCAGCTACACAGTCCGCAAGGAGGCGGCACATCGGCTTCGGTGCGGTCTGGTATCCTGCGGCTATCGCCAGTTGTAGAAGTTTCCGCAGCACACGAGGGCTTCTGTGCTTACCGCCGACTACATTGAACTCGAAGAGCAGTACGGCGCGCATAACTACGATCCGCTGGATGTGGTGGTGGAGCGGGCGAGCGGCTGCTGGGTCTACGACGCCGAGGGGCGGCGTTATCTGGATTGCCTGGCGGCGTACTCGGCCGTAAACCAGGGCCACTGCCATCCCCGCATCCTCCAGGCCATGATCGAGCAGGCGCACAAAGTAACGCTCACCTCGCGCGCCTTCCGCAACGACCAGTTGCCGCTCTTTTATGAGCAGTTGCACCGGCTGACCGGCTTCGCGATGGCGCTGCCGATGAACTCCGGCGCGGAGGCCGTCGAAACGGCGCTGAAGACGGCGCGCAAATGGGGCCACACGATCAAGGGCATTCCCGAGGGGCAGGCAGAGATCATCGTCTGCGGCAATAATTTTCATGGACGGACGATCTCCATCGTCGGTTTTTCTTCCGACGCGCAGTACCGCCGCGGCTTCGGCCCGTTCCCCGGCGGCTTCAAGACCGTTCCGTTTGGGGATGCGGCCGCGCTACGCGCGGCCATCACACCGAACACCTGTGGCTTCCTCGTCGAGCCGGTACAGGGCGAGGCGGGCATCATCCTGCCGCCCGACGGCTACCTGGCCGAGGTTGCCGCGATCTGCCGCGAACACGACGTGCTGCTGATGGCCGACGAGATTCAGTCGGGGCTGGGGCGCACCGGCAAGCTCTTCGCCTATATGTACGACGGGATCGTTCCCGACGTCTTGATCCTGGGCAAGGCGCTCTCGGGCGGTTACTATCCCGTTTCGGCGGTGCTGGCCTCACGCGAGATTCTCGGCGTCTTCGAACCCGGCGACCACGGCAGCACCTTTGGCGGTAATCCGCTGGCCTGCGCGATCGCGCGCGAGGCGCTGGCCGTGCTGGTAGACGAGCGACTGGTGGAGCGATCGGCGGAGCTCGGTCCGATCTTCCTCGACCTGCTGCGCGGGATCGACAGCCCCCGGATCGTCGAGGTGCGCGGACGCGGGCTGTGGATCGCCGTGGAACTGGACGTTCCCGCGCGGCCCTACTGCGAGGCGCTCAAGGAGATGGGAGTCTTGTGCAAGGAGACCCACGAGAACATCATCCGGCTTGCGCCGCCGTTGACGATTGAGTACGAGGAGATTGTCTGGGCGTCGGAACGGATCAAGGCCGTGCTGGAACGCGGCTGACCCGATGTTCCGGGCCGTTCAGCGTGCGCAAAGAAAACCCGCAATTTGTTGAAGTGCCGAGACGATGCGAAAGCCGATGCGCCCCCGCGCGATAGCCTAGAGCTTGTACGCGGAAGGATAACGTCATGGGCAGGAAAGCGGCGGCACCACTCGAAGCTCCACCGGAACTAGAAGAAGGCTTGGTTGCGGACGGCCAGTTGCCGGCCGATCTGCCGATGGATGAAGTCGATTCGACCTCCGTCGAGATGATGATTGAAGCCAATCTGGTAGGAGCGCGCATCAAGCAACTCCGCCTGAAGCGCTCGATGGGGCTGGTGGAACTGGGCGCAAAGACCGGCCTGTCGGCCAGCTTTCTTTCCCAACTGGAGACGGGCCGCGTGGTGCCAACGCTGCGCAACCTGGCACGGCTCAGTCTGGTCTTCAACAAGGATCTATCCTACTTCTTTCAGCCCGACCAGCACAGCTTCTTTCGTGTCCAGCGCAAGAAGGACCGCATGCGCATCCCGCAGCCGCGCGCGACGAACCCGTCGCATCTCGCGGAAAGCTTCGGCATTCTGGTGCCGGATAAGAGTCTGGGGCCATGCCTGGCGGAGTTCTTTCCGAACCGCGACGCGACGCCCTTCCGGCCGCACCTTTACCAGGGCCATGAGATGATCTACGTCATCTCCGGATGTCTGGAGATCGAGTTCGGCAGCCGGCGCGACCGGCTGGGCAACGGGGACGCCGCGTACCTTGACGCAAGCACCAGCCGCGTCTTCAAGTGCGCGGGGGAGCAATCCGCAACGGCTTTGATTATCAGTATGCCCGCGCGGACATAGCTAGGCAGCCTCGGGACGTGCAACCTCCGCCGCGGGATCGTTCCGTTTGGGCTGATCGGCAAGCGTCTTGAGTGTCTCTTTGCTGATCGGCTTCTCGTGCAGCAGCAGTTCGGCGGCGCGAACCCGCGGGTTGGCGTGAAACCACTGCTGGACGATGTTGGCGTGCATCAGGTTGAGCAGCGCCAAAAGGCTCATGCCCTGGTGATGCGCCATCCAGGAGCGGACGAGTCGCGGCTCGTTACCGTCCATGTAGTCGGCAGCCTCGTAGAAACCGTAGGCACCGACCCAGCCGAGAGACTCCATCTTGCGCAGGTTGGCGAGTGCGTCGCGGCGCAGTATCGGCAAGGCGAGAAAGGTGGAATAAGGCGAGATGACGGGGCCGTCTTCGGCACCGTACTTGAGCGCGAGCGCGGGAATGCCCCACGCCTGGTAGCCGTATCGCCCTTGCGCGTCCGTCTTGGCGAAGCCCGACTCCGAGATGCCCCACGGTATGCGGCCGCGCTTGAGCGAACGAACATGATCGCGCTGAATACGGACGGCTGAATGGATCGAGCGCGAGAGCAGCGTATTGGGGAAAGTCTCCATCCACAGTGAAGGCATCATGTACTCGAACATGGTGCCGGTCCAGGAGACCAGGGCGGCGCGGCCTTTCACCAGCACGTGTGTCCGGTCGAGCCGGAACCAGGCCCGCTGCGGGATGTCGCCCTTGGCGACGGCAAGGAAGCTGGCGATGCGCGCTTCGGACGAGAGCAGATCGTAGCAGGCGGAGTGAACCTCGCCGGTCGGGCCGTCGTAGCCGATCGAAAGCAGTTGGCGCGCGGGAACAAACAGGAAACCGAACTCCATCAGGTCGGCAAAGTGGAAGGCGCGAGCGGCGACTACTTCGAGGTTTGCGCGAAGGCGGGTGAGGTTCTGGGCGGCGGCCGTAAACCGGGAACGCCGCGCTTCGCTGGTGGCGTTCGTCGCGAGTTGGTGGGCGTACTCCGGAGCGTCGGCGAGCACCGGCTGCTGCTGAGGGTCGGCCGGCGCAAACTCCGGCAGCAGCCACGGCGTGTACTCGAGCACCAATGTCGCCAGCGCGCTCTGCCGGCGCTCCGTCTCCTGGGCGACCCATGGATCACCGTCCACAGGCACCGATCTCCACGCAAGGAGTCGGGTGACATGGGCCGGCAGGTCTTCGTTCGCTGCAGAGGGAATGCCGGCGATCTGTTCCAGTCCCGTAAGTAACGCCGGGGAGAACAACGGACGGTCGAGGAGGTCGAGCGCACCGGTATGCAA
>CAXTWP010000191.1:4765-5804 GCA_964247945.1 uncultured Acidobacteriaceae bacterium
GTGTACAGCGAGGCGGCCAGGTTGCCGCTATCCACGGCGGAGACGGTGAACGGCGGGACCGCGGTGAGCGTTTCGATGTCGTACCAGTTATAAATGTGTCCGCGGACTTTTTCCAGGCGATCGTAGGTGTCGAGGGTGCCGAGCGTGGCTTCGACGAACTCAGGGAGGGTGAGGAAGCCGAACTCGACGGCGGCCTGGCGCGCGTTGAGGAGCATGCCCAGGTTTGTAGGTGACAGCTTGCGGACTTGGTGGGTGCCTTGTTCTTCGACGTTGTCTGGGATGAGCCAGTGATTGGCGGGGCCGCCGAACTCGGCGAAGTAGCGCCAGATGAGCAACGCCTGATGCCGCAGGAAGCGAGTGTCGGCTGCTGAAAGCGGACCTTCCTTGCGCACCGGCGAAGAATCCAGCCAGAGCACCAGCAGCGGCGCGACGGCCCAGATGCAGAGCACGACAGCGGCGGGAATAAGGCCTGGCGAGAGCGTGTGCCGGTGGCGCAGGAACAGCCAAGCGGCCAGCAGCAGGGCGAGCAGCGGCGATGCCTGCAGGTAAAGATCGAGTGAGGAGCGCGTCTTGCCCTGCTCGGCCTGGGCGGCGGTCTCCCACTCCAGCAGGTTCCTGCCGGAGACCAGCCGAAGACCGGAACGAACAATCGCGTCGAGCGACAGCAGCATCTGGTGCGGCAGAAAAATCAGATTGATGAGGGTGAAGCCGAGCGAGGAGCCGAGAGTCGTAAAGCCGTCGCGCACCGGACCGAAGCTGACCTTGAGCACGGCGCGGACCAGTCTGAGCGTGAACTGCACCAGGCTTGGCAGCACCAGCATGACGACCACGGCGAGCGTCCAGTAGAGAGGGCCACCGGGAAGGAAGAACCAGCCGAAGAGCAGCAGCAGAAAGGTAACTGGTTCCACCAGAGAGCGGCGCAGGTTATCGAAGATCTTCCAGCGCGAGATCGTGCTGATGGGATTTTGGACGAATCGGCCGGACTCGTCGGGGACAAGGTTGAAGATCCATTGCGTGATCTGCCAGTCGCCGCGCACCC
>CAXTWP010000192.1:0-5764 GCA_964247945.1 uncultured Acidobacteriaceae bacterium
CGCCGGCGGGCCGCCTTAGCCCGCCGGGCGCGCAGAGCCAGCCCGACCCCGGCCCTCGGAGGCAACGGGCAGACGATCACGCCTACGCCGGCCGCATCCAGCTCTCGCAAGCCAGCGAAGACGCCGCGCGCCAGTTTGTCAACATCCTCCCAGATCGCCCATGGGTAGACCACGGCTCCAGGCGCGGCGGCCCAACCCGCCGGCATCATCACGCCTACGCGCTCGCGAAGCTCCAGGAAGCGTCCGGCGCGCTCCCGCAACTCCTCTTGTGAGCGCACCAGCACCAGGCGTGCGCGGGGCGCGTAGTGTCGCATCCCCACACCGGGCGAGGGCAGGCTCTCAGGCGGCGTCTGTGTCGTATTTGCCTGGTAGACGGTAACGGCGCTTCCGGTCACCTCCGCCAGCATCGCTGCGGTGATCGCTCCGGGACGGTACACCATGCCCGCCGCCGGGTCGTAGACGGTTGATTCAACGCCCACCTCCGTTGCTCCACCATCGAGCACGGCGTCGATGCGGCCGTCTAAATCTTCCAAGACATGCGCCGCTACAGTGGGACTGGTGTGACCGAAACGATTAGCGCTTGGCGCGGCCAGCGGCCGTTCCGTCCGCCTTATCAGTTCCAGGGCAAGGGGATGGCGCGGCATCCGTACGCCTACGAGTGGCCGCCCCGCCGTCACGGTGTCCGGCACGGCAGAGGTGCGGGGCAGCAGGAGAGTCAGCGGGCCGGGCCAGAACGCGGCGATGAGGCGCTCTGTCAGTCTGTCTGCCTCTGCGATTCGCAACAGCATGGCCGCGTCGCTTACATGCACGATCAGCGGATCCCAACCGGGCCGCTGCTTTGCCGCGAAGATCTTTGCCACAGCTGCCGCGTTGAGCGCGTTCGCTCCAAGCCCATAGACCGTCTCGGTAGGAAAGGCCACGGTGCCTCCATCGCGCAGCAACTCCGCAGCACGTCCGATCTCGTTCGCATCCAGGCGCTCCGTTTTGCACGATGCAGTCACGTTGCTATCGTATAGCCGCCGTATACTCTCACCATGCAGAGCGCAGAGATCGAGGTCAAGATCGTCGTCGACGACCCCGCCGCCTTCCAGTTTCGTCTTCCAGCGCTCGGCTTCCGGCTGGAGACGCCGCGCACCTTCGAGCGCAACATCCTCTACGACACCCCCGGCCACATGCTGCGGGACTCGCACCAGATCCTTCGCATCCGCCGGTACGGCGACGTTTGGACCCTGACCCACAAGCGTCACCCCGACGATGAGGACCTTGTCAACCCGGGCCGCTACAAGGTGCGCGTGGAGACGGAGACGACCGTGGCGGACGGCGAGGCGCTTGCGGAGATCTTTCACCGGATCGGGTACGAGCCGATGTTCCGCTATGAGAAGTACCGGACGGAGTGGTCCCAGGGCACCGCGCACCTTGTGGTCGATGAGACGCCGATCGGTAGCTTCGCGGAGCTGGAGGGCCCTCCCGCGTGGATCGACGACACTTTGAGCAAGCTGGGCGTTGCGCCGTCGGCCTGCCTGAATGAGAGCTATGGACGGCTATTTTTGATATGGAAGCAGCAGACCGGCAGTCCGGCGGAGAACTTGGCGTTCGATGAGATTCCGATGCCGGAACCGGCTTCTGTGTGAAGCTTGGGGTGTCTGGGTGCTTTAAAGAACTTATGCTCCATAGCACGATGGACAGCAAAGTTTGCTATGGCCGATACAAGGAAAGCCAGAGTTTTATGAGCGGCAGAAGCCAGCACGTAACGATCCCGGCAGAGTTTCGCTTCAAGACCAAGGAAGTAACGACTCGGCGGGAGGAGCAGCGCGGGGACGTGATTCTCTCGCCTTTACAGCCGCTCGGTATGCAGATCGCCGCCCACGCAGTCGGCGTAGGAGCGACGCTTATGACCCATGACCGTGCCTTTCGGCACGTGGCCGGTCTGCTTACGGAAGACTTGGCGACCGACCGCTAGAAGATCTGGAAGTTAACCTCGACGTTCAGTTCTACAAGCACGGGCTTGCCGTTTTCCATCGCGGGTTTGAACTTGTACTGTCGCACCGCCTCCACGGCCTTCTCGTCCAAGCCCATACCAACGCCGCGGATTACGCGTACATGGCTGGGGTTGCCGTTCTGGTCCACGTAGAGATTGACGAGCACGTTGCCGGCGACCTTGGCCTTGCGCGCTTCCTCGGAGAACTCCGGTTCCACGGAGAAGATGAGCACCGGTGCCGAGACACCGCCGCCGATCCGCTTGGGACCGCCGCCTGTGTTGCCGCCTGATCCAGGCCCGAGGCCGTTTCCTCGACCGGAGCCCAGGCCGCCGCCGCTTCCGTTGCCCATCGACATCCCGACTAGCGGCGAGTTGGCCACCCCGATTTGGGGGATGCTGCTCGCCATCTTGAGGTCTTTCTGGACATCGATGGTCGGCTCGACGGCAATCTTCGGCTTATCGACCGGAGGCGCTTTCGGAGGAACAATCTGGTCCGGGGCAAACTTCGGCGGTGTACCCTTGGTGACCGGGGTTGGCCCCTTCTGGCCGCCGCCGCCACCCATCGCCACGGCTTTGGGCGGAGCCTTCGGCGGAGGCGCGTCCAACTGCACGATCTCGACCGGTTTTGGCTTTGAGAGGATGGCCACCTTCTGCTTCAGCATCCAGGCAATCATCAAAATCAGCAACCCATAGATGACGACCGCCGCGCCTGTCGCGGCCGGGTTCTGCCGGGTTGCCATGCGGTCGATCACGGCGATCGGCTTCGATTCAAGTACCAGCGGCGGCAGCTTTTCCGGGAAGAAGACATCCCGAAGATTGCTGAGGAGCGACCCGAGGATGCCTTCCTCTTCGCGCGTGCCTTGTGTCAGGTGTACATCCGCTACGGGACGTAGTTGTGTCGTTTCGCGGCCCGGTTCGATCTCGGGTGGTGTCAACAATGTATTTGCCATTAAGCTTCAGCCTCGGCACCGGCCGGCATTGCCGTCCGCGTACCCATCCCGATCTTCGCGCAACCTGTTCGTTCTGTTCTTCCCATACGCTGCCGGTCTTGCGCCGGTTTGCTCGAACCTTGGGTGACCTGTCAGACAGCGGCGCGCGGCGCCTGGCTCCATTCACATTCTACAAACATTCGCCTGACGCGCCTACTCCGTGCGGTTAACGAATTGGACGCACTTGACGGGATGGAAGTCACCTGCGCGATGCTCCAGCTGAGCGGCTACTTTGAGATACCTTCAAGCGGAGAGCTTGCTGTTGCGTACAGCTTCCGCGGCATGCGCCCGGCGAGATAGGACTGCCGCCCGGCGAGCACCGCGTGTCCCATCGATTCGGCCATGAGGATCGGGTCGCGCGCACCGGCAATGGCCGTATTCAGCAGCACGGCGTCGAAGCCGAGCTCCATCGCCAGCGCCGCGTCGGATGCCGTGCCCAGCCCGGCATCAACGATCAGCGGAACCTCGGTAATCAGCTCGCGCAAAATCCGGAGGTTGGTGATGTTCGATAGTCCCAGCCCGGTCCCGATCGGTGCGCCTAACGGCATGACCGCCGCCGCCCCGGCGTCGATCAGGCGCTTGGCAAACACAATGTCGTCGGTGGTGTAGGGAAGGACGGTGAAGCCTTCCTTGACCAGCACCGTCGTCGCTTCGACTGTCGCCTGTACATCGGGATAGAGCGTCGGGAGGTCGCCGATGACCTCGATCTTGACCCAATCGGAGAGGCCTACTTCACGCCCCAGACGCGCGGCGCGGATGGCTTGCTCGGCGGTATAACACCCTGCGGTGTTGGGCAGTAAAAAGTAGCGTTGCGGGTCGATGAAGTCCAGCAGCGACTCGCGGCTGCGGTCGAGGTTGACGCGCCGCACCGCAACCGTCACCATCTCCGCGCCGGAGGCCTCGATGGCCGCCTGCGTCTCCGCGCCGTTCTTGTACTTGCCCGTGCCGACGATCAGCCGCGACTGAAAGGCTTTGCCCGCAATGACTAGAGGTTCCATGGTTCTATTTTAGGGTAAGAGCCGGCAGTTCGCGGCCGGCCGGGCCAAGGAGGGAACGACAGTCTTGGTGAATCTGGTGTTCCATCGGCGAGCGCGCGCGTTCATCTTAGGGCAATTTGCCGGATGGTGTGGAGGGAAAAACGCAGATTCCCTTCGGGAATGACAAACAAGAGAAACAAGTGCGCCTCCACACCACTGCGACTTTGCTCTAGAGATGTGACTTCAGGAACTTCTCCGGATGATCGATGCTGCCGCCCGAGAAGCCTACACGGTAGGTAAAGACGCCGCCGGCGAGGGACTCCTCTTCACCGTCGGTATACTCGCCGATCACGGAATGAATCTTCTGCGCTACGGCCGCTTTGCCGGCTTCGGTCCTGCAGACGTTCATGATGGCGTCGCCGGCGTTCATCAGGTACTCCGTGTCGGATTGACGGCGAACGCCGGGACCGGGGGTTTTGCCCTGATACGAGGCGTAATTGATGGAGAACTGGATGTGCGTGCCGCAGGCGGAGTTCACCCGTTTGGCGTACTCCGCCAGCTGCACCTTGTCCTGGGCGATCTTGTCGCGCTCGGCTAGATTCTGGGCCAGGGCACCGATGCTCACAGCGGCAAACGCCGAGCACACCACTACATTGCGTATTTTACTGATCATCGAACAAGCTCCTAGAGGGATTACGGGGACTGAGTATGTCGACTAAGATGCCGTCCACAGACTCGACGTGCTGCTTGAAGGTCTGACACTTTAGGAACGAAGAGGTGACAGGCAACAGGTTACCTTGGCCCGGCATCCTTTCGCACATGAACGCCGAGAACTCCGCGCGACAGACAGGGCGCGTCCTGATCCTGTTCTTTGTGTTCGCCGCGCTACTCACCTTCACCTATCAGCTTTTCATGGCTTACCGGAAGGGCAAAGATCCTGTCGCCCTCCGGCAGAACATGGGTGAGGCGGTGCAAAGTGCCTGCTTCCGCAGCGGCGCCGGCCAAGCGCCGGATCGGGTGACTCGCTTCTGCCAGTGCTATACAGATGAACTCATGCGCGGCTACAACGACAAGGAACTTGCCGCGGCGGCGGGGCGTGGTGCCAACCTGAACGCCGAAGACCGCTCGCGAGCAGCGGCCGCTGCGCAGGTGTGCCGGACGCGGATCGCAGCTCCCACGATGCCGTAGCCGGGTTTTCAACGACTGTCAGGTCAAGAAGAGAGAGGAAGATGGCATGAGCTTGAGTCTGGTTTATAGGTCGTATGCTCTTCGGTTGGGTTTGCTGCTGGGCGTGATTGTCGCCGGTAAGACGGCACAAGGGTATGATCTTTCAGACACGCAGGTAAAGGAAGAGATGGCGCGGCGGGCGTCGCTGTTTTGTCCGGGCTTTTCCAATGAACGGGGCATGCCGGGGATCAGCGCGGTGAAGGTGGACGCGCTGCGCGTGCTGCTGGCGCACCGGTATATGGTTTGCCCGGACCGGCGGCTTGCGGAGAATGTAGGGACGATCTGGAACTCTCGCTGGGGAGTGCTGCTCTGGAACCCGGAGCACCCACGGTCGGTCAGCGCGATGGCGGTACGAGCGGATGCCTTCACGCATGCCATGGACTTTCCGAACGAGTTGATGGTGTACGACCTGGACGGTAAGGCGCTGAAGGGGCAGATCGTGCCCATGTTTCAGCCCAGGGATACCTTCGATCACTTCTAAATTGCCGCAGCGCCAGCTACGCTACGGCTGTAGGGGTGCGGGAGAGCCCGAGATCGGTTTTGGCGCTTCCGGTGCTTTGGGCGCGGTCAGGCCGGGTATGACGGGTTTCTGG
>CAXTWP010000193.1:0-1730 GCA_964247945.1 uncultured Acidobacteriaceae bacterium
ATGGGGGGGGCGGGGGGGGGTGGCTCAGTCAGAGGTGGCGCGCCGCCGCGTCATCGCCCAGCTGTGGGGGGGGCTGGACGGGGCGGACGGCTTTGCAATGGAGCCGCCCGCCGAATCCGATCCGCTGAACAGGCAGTCGATCGCCGGGGAGGATGCCGAGTTCCGTACTGAATTGGTGCCTGCGATAAGTCTCGCCACCGCTTCGGAGCAGGCCGATACTACGTCCGATGCAGAGGCTACGCCCAATGCAGAAGTAGATGAAAAAGAGGCCGCGCGTGAGGAGAAGGCGCGATCTCAGCGGCTGCGGGAGCACTTCCGCGCGCTGCTCAATGAACTGATCGAGGACTATGCGACAGGCGATCGCGGGCTTGAAATTCGCGAGGTGGCGGGCGGCTATCGGCTGGCGACCAAGCCGGAGTACCACGACGCCGTGCGAGGGTTTGTGAAGTCGCTGAAGCCGCCGTTGAAGCTGACGCTGCAGGCGCTCGAGACGCTGGCGGTGGTGGCCTACAAGCAGCCGGTGACCGCGCCCGAGATCTCGGAGATTCGCGGGGTGGATTCGGGCGGGGTGCTGGGATCGCTGATGGCGCGCAAGCTGATTACGACGGCGGGGCGGAAGCAGGTGATCGGGCGGCCGATTTTGTACAAGACGACGCGGGATTTTCTGCTGCGCTTTGGGCTGAAAGACGTGGCCGAGCTTCCGAGCATCGAAGAGTTTGAGAAGATGGCGAGCGAGCTGGCGGACACCGAACCAGAGCAGAGGGAGATTGGGATGATGGAGTCAACGGTGACTGAAGCAAACCTACAGGAAGAGAAGGACGCGACCGAGCCGCAAGCGGACGGCGACAGCTCCGAGCTGGAATCGATGCCGGTGGATGGGCGGATGTCGGGTCTGCCGCCGGTGTACGCCCAGGGTCAGACACCGGGCGGATCGCCGGAGCACGATGCGGAGGTACAATCGGACACAAACCCACATCTCGCGCACTACGCGCTGGGGAGGAATCAATGAGCGGATCTCCGCTGGACGCTAATCCGGGTTCACCGCAGGATCGTGAGCCGGACACGGTAGCAACGCCGGAGGGCGATAACGAGTTTGCTCCAGGCCAGCCGCTGAAGCCCGCGCCGGAAGGACTACAGAGGACACCGGCGATCGACACCAATGCCTGAACACCCGTTCATAAATGAACGGGTATTCAGGCTTTTGTTCCACGTGGAACATCGCATAGACTGAACTCAGCAGTACCGACCGCGATGAGCTGATCCGCGGACAGAAAGTTGGCGGCATGAGCAAGACACCTACTCCCAAAACCAGTCCCGACGACGCCCCGAAGGGCGACCGACTCCAGAAGATTCTCGCGCAGGCGGGGATTGCCAGCCGCCGCAAGGCCGAGGAGATCATCCTTGCCGGGCGTGTTGTCGTCAATGGCACTGTTATCAATACGCTGGGCACGCGGCACGACGCCACGCGCGACCACATTCGCGTCGACGGCAAGCTGCTGCAAGGGCCGGAGCAGCAGCGATACTACATGCTGAACAAGCCGCGCGGGTATGTGACGACGCTTGACGACCCCGAGAAGCGACCGACGGTGATGCAGCTAATGGCGAAGCAGAAGTCGGGGCCGCATGGGGATGCGGTGCGGCTTTATCCGGTGGGGCGCCTGGATTATTTGAGTGAGGGGCTGCTGTTGATGCCCACCGTGTAGTCGCGCGTCCCGATCTTGGCGTCGCCC